>NZ_JAUBUC010000006.1:15597-129641 GCF_036705285.1 Microcoleus sp. B4-C1
ATAATTGCGGGATGATTTTGATTGCTTTGTGGGATGGGCGTCCCGCCCGTCCAGTGTATTTTCACAGCAGGCGGGACACCCCACAAGAATCATTCTCAAATTGTTGTGCAACGCGGGCGTTGCATAATTGCGGGATGATTTTGATTGCTTTGTGGGATGGGCGTCCCGCCCGTCCAGTGTATTTTCACAGCAGGCGGGACGGCTAACCCCTACTCCCCACAAGAATCATCCTCAAATTGTGCAACGCGGGTTTACCCGACCCGCCCGAATCTTATAGTTATAGCGATCGCACTTGATCTTAATCGAAATCGTCCAGTCCAGGTCTGGGCATCGATGCTAATTTTTTCTCATCTTCTAGGGGCAGAAAGAAAATCGTCATCATACCGGGAATCACAGCCAGCGCGCTCATCAAAAAATAATTTTGATAACCGAGACTTGCCTGCAAGTAGCCGCTAAAAACGCCCGGAATCAGCACGCCTGCGGCCATAAAAGCCGTTGTAATTGCATAGTGAGATGCTTCGTATTCAGGGCGGACAGTCCGCATCAAGAACACTGTATAGGCAGCTACGCCAAGTCCGTAAGTAAATTGCTCGATCGAATTTACAGCATAAGCCCATTCAATCCCCGGTTGATTGATTGCCAACAGCCAATACAGCACGTTAGTCGAATTTTGCAGAATAGCCGTCGGCCACATCCATTTTTTCAATCCTTGTTTTGCAATCAAATAGCCGCCCAGCAACCCTCCTATTAACAGAAACATTACCCCTAAAGTACCGGATAATAAGCCCATATCCGACGTAGAAACTGCTAATCCTCCTTTCTCAACTTTATCCATTAAAAATGGCGGAGCCATTTTAAACGTCAAGGCATCGCCTAACCTAAAAATTAAGACGTAAGCCACAATCCAACCTATTTTATCTTGCTGAAAATAGGTTTTGAATGCTTCGACAAAGCTGGTTGTTTGTTGGGGTGCACCGGATTCTAGATCGTAATTTCTAGGATAGGGAAGATACCACCGCTGAAAAAGATATATCAGCACAAACATAATCGCACAAATACCAAAGGCTGTCGCCCATCCGTAGTTAAGCGCCGACACGCTAAAATCCGAACCGAAAAGTGACAGTGGAATGTTTTGATATGTTTTTGTGTCGCCTGTATTTCCAGTGACTAAATGCTGTTCGGCCAGTTTCCCCGCTAAGAACACCAATAAACCGCTACCGGCAATGACAGCACCTCTATAAGCCGTGTTGCGAACCCCGACAAACAAGGCTTGCTGGTCTTTATTTAGAGTGTTTAAATAAAATCCGTCAATGGCGATGTCGTGAGTAGCTGACACAAAGGCGATCGCGGTAAAGATAACAAGCGATATAATAATCGGTGCCGGCGTTAATACACCAAAAGCCAGGAAAGCAAACAGAAAAGCACAAAGGATTTCGGTTGTTAAAATCCATTTGCGTTTGGTGGAATACAAATCAACAACTGGCCCCCACAAACCTTTTAAAACCCAAGGAAAAGACAAAAGACTTGTCAATCCGATCAATTCGTTGCTGGTTCCCATACCTTTCAAAAAAATCACCGACATTAAATTAACGACGGTGTAAGGGAGACCTTGAGCGAAGTATAATACTGATACCCACAATCCAGCGTTATGCTTTTTTTCCATTGCAGAGATATTTTACCTAGTTACTTATTTGATTTACTGAGTGCGATCGACAATTCCGGTCAATTCAACCCCTGGCATCACAGTATATGCCATTCCGATGCCAGCGGCAGCCATATAAATAGTGCATTTTAGCATCATTCTGACTCACAAATGTTTTCATTTTTGGAATAAGCCTGCAAAAGATGTTCTCCGTTAAAACTTAAATCTTGCACCATTGTCAAGAACAGGCAAGATGCCTGTTCCACAAAGAGTGTATTTCTTGTGGAACAGGCATCTTGCCTGTTCCTAAACAAGTAATTGACAATGGTGCAATATCTCAGTTAAAATGAACGAGGTAAGCGCGAACATTCTTGTCCCAGTCAGAAGTGTCATAAGTTCGCAGCAGTTCCAAAGCACTTTCTTCTATCTGATATGCAGTTTTTGGACTATTCACCGGACGTTCGGGACTGTCAGGATTAACAACAATTAAACCTGCATCTAGAAACTGATGCACCGTTTGGCAGCGCACAGTTTCCCGCGTGTTTGGTGTATATTTTTTACTGTACTCCTCCTCCATAAATTCCATAATTGGTGTGATTCCCCGAAGTGGAGATTTCGCCAATTCCCAAGCATCCTTTGGCTTGAGGTCAAGCAAAGCCAGAAGGGTTAAGGCGGAACGTTCGTTAAGCTGACCTTTGGGAAAACCCAGGGCTGCAAGTATTTCTAGAGATTCATCAATACGGTTCTTGATTGTCATCGGGCTATTTTCTAACGGATTTGTCGCCTTCAGCAGTTGTCTCTCGACAAGTTTATCGAGCTCCCGCTGTGTAGGAAATATTTCTCTTATTTGAGCGCCAAGTAAAAGTAATTGCTCTCGATTAGGATACTTCAAAGTGCGTAAATCCGTAGCATTAACTTGAGTATGTCCATTGAACAATCGAAAAAACGCATCTACCAAACTCGAATTTAGATAAACGGCCAATCCCCGCGCCAGGGTGAGGTCTAATCCGCGTCCCTGTTGGTGAAAGTAATTCAAATGGTTCTCAAAACCCACGCGAGAACTATTAATTTTACTTGCATCCCAGACAACTGCAACAATTCGCTTTTTCTCTTCCTTTGAGGAGAAGCGTTTGCTCAAAACATAATGTTCGTTAGGTACGAGGAGTGCAGCAGTTTTTTCCGTGACAGCTAAAGCTTGATGCTTTCTCGTGACTGTGGGATATTCAACACCGCCCGTGGAGAAGTGGGCGGGATAAATCAGCGGAACTGTACCGTTCTCAGGTTTTAGCCGCAAGTCAGAGCGAACACGAAAATCTACAACTTTTCCGGTGGAAACTGTTAAGCCTAATTCCTCTAGGGTGCAAGTAAATTGAGCCATTTGCTCGACTACTTTCTGGCTGACAGAATCCGGTAAAATCCGAATAAATTGCTCGGAATCATTGGGATTAATTAGGGCGGTATAGGGCAGTTGGTGAGATAAAATCAGGTCATCGCCCGCGCTGCTGCTTGAGGTAATTAGTACAGTATTTGGCTGTTCTATTTGTTTGGTGGCGCGCACAATAATAGTTTCTTGCAGCACTGCATCATCGCGAAATGGCAACTGTCGGGATTCAAAGATGTGTAGTTGGCGTAAAGCCATCATTTGAAGGAATACTTTGCGGAAATCTCGAAAGTATAAACCGTTGCAAAAGCTGCGGGGAGTAATCGACACTAATTCACCGTTTGGTTTGAGCAGGTGAGCAGCAGCAACTGTAAAGCCAGCGTAGAGATTGCTGGTTTCTAGTCCTATAGAACGCAGCAAGGTTCGGGCTTGGGATTTAGCGTCTATCTTGGCATAGGGAGGATTGATAATTGCATGGGTAAATTCCCGTTTTACTGGTTGTGTAAATAGATTGGGCTGCAACATATCGGCGCTGTCTTGAATAAAATCTATTTCGCGAACCTCACAGGTAAAAGATATCCCAAAACGCTGACATTCAATACTGCACAATTCTAAGGTTTGCTTGAGGTATTCAATCAAAATAATGTCAATTTCATAAGCTGTAACGTGCAGGCTGTGCGGTTTGTTTGGGCGCTGACAAAGTTCGCAAACAACGGCTGCCAACAGTGAACCAATACCAGCCCCGGCATCTAAAAGCGATATATCGGGACAGTTAAATTCAAACATTCCCGCCATCAAACTTGCGACTGAGGAAGGTGTTAAAAATTGTCCTTTTTCTCCTCTCTGGCTTTGCTGCAACTTTCGGGTTGCTTCTTGGCGCCAGCTATCTACTCGATCGAGTAAATTGCTTGCTGTTGAGTAGCTGTTACCCGGAAGGGCTAGGGTTTGAAAGTGCGGTACTATCATTTGTTCAAAAAGTGCGTTAGCGAAGCCCTCGAAGAGGATCGCGAGTTCAGTGTATTTTCGCCTAAAATTGCACCGATGTGCGAAAATGTCAAGCGCACTAGAAAATATATAACTTATCCAAAAGTATGTTGACTGTTCATATAGCTAGATCGGGAGGTAGCTAACGATGACACAAACTGAAACCAAGCGTTATGATTTTACTTAAGTATCTAGGCCTAAATCATGACAACTATCAACTGGAATGAAGTTTTAGATAGTATTTCAGAGAATGCAGAAGAGCCAGAAGTCGAAGATCGATTTGTCAAACGCCTTCTAAATGCACTTGGATTCACATCTGATGAGTGGGTACAACAGTTTAAAACAGGGAAGGGTCAGGCTGATTTTGCTGCTCGCAAGAATCACGATGAGGATAAATTTTCAGTTTCTAAGATTAACCCATACTTAATCATTGAAGTTAAAGGGAGAGTATCAGGAAAGTCAATCAATAACTTAGCAGAAGGTACTCCCACGTACAAAAAAACTAAAGAACAGATAACACGTTATCTTCTTGATCCTAAGTGCCAAACATCTCAATGGGGTATGATCACTAACTCAACAGATATCCAGCTATTCCGTAAACATGGTAAAATCGTATTGCCTGCTACTGACTGCATGAGGATAACCAAAGATAATATCATTGAGATTATTACTAGACTTAAGAAATTGCTGGAAAATCCACCCCAAGCTTTAACAATTTGCATCTATAATGATAAGGGAGGCGTGGGAAAAACTACAACGACAATCAACTTGGCTGCGATTCTTCGACTACAGCAGAAAAAAGTGCTTGTTGTTGACTTCGATCCACAACAAGGAGATTTAACAGATTCATTAGGCTTACAGGAGGGAAAAGTCAAATTATCGGATTGTCTGGTTGATGAATCATTGAATGTTAAAGAAACTATTCAACCATTTTATCTAAAGAATAAAGCTGGTCAATTAGTTAAGATGTTTGATGTAATCCCATCTGATTCAGGGTTATCTAAGTTCATGACTTATGAGTATGAAGCAAAAATTGAGAAAAGTTCAGCAAGGCTACGAGATTTACTTGATATTTTTGTTCGTAATTATGATTACATCTTAATTGATGCACCTACGAACTGGACTTTTTTTAGTAAAAGCTGTGTAATAGCTTCTGATGTAATCCTCATGCCAACAGAACACAATAACTTTTCATCTTTAAAAAATGCTGCTAAAGTGATTAAAGTATTCTTACCTGAAGTTAAGAAGCTTAGGAAGGACGGTGGCCCTATTGCCTTGCCGATATTTTTCAATAAACATAAAGAAACAGAGGCTTCACTCAAAAGAGCCAATGCAGAAATTAAAGCAATTCTTACAGTTAAGAAAGGAGATAATTATCTTATAGATACTAATTTGTTACCCTATTATTGGCCTAAATCTACAAAAACGGTGATTGACCCAACTATATTCTGTATTCCAGAATATGAAGTTGTTTCTACTGCAGCTTTTTCTCGAAAACCAGCGGTTTTTCAACACAAAAAAGCCGCTGAATATTACTTAAAATTAGCGAAGGAGTATTTTTTGTATGAGTAATTCTGAGAACATCGGTAAGTTAATGCACTTGAAGTTATCTAAAATTGAGTCAGCAGAACCCTGCTCTGAGTCAGAGTTTATCATTGCTGGAGCCGCCGAAGCCGTCTTACAAGCAGGTAATCGCAATTGGATTCCGATTATCGTTAAAGAAACAGGCGACTATCAGTATCAAGTTGTGAGCAATCACTTTGTCTATGCTGTAGCTCAACAAGCCAAATTAGATTTAGTATGGTGTATTGTCATTGACCCAAAACCATCAAATATTGAACAAGCGAAGATTCTAGCGCGAGAAGCAAATCCCACAGTCAATCTGAGTACAGCATCAAAAGATACTATTATAGCTGCACTTGAATACTTAGTTAAAGAACAGAAGTGGAAGAATGTAAAACCAGTTGAAGCTGCTAATAAAATTTTAGCTTCTAACCGGGAGCAATGGTCAGATTTTATCCCTCTGACTAAGCTACCATGTGGTTTGAGTAAGGCGAGATTAGATTGTATTACTAAAGTGTTTTCTATCTCGCCACCACCACCACCACCGCCACCTCCTGAAGCGGTTAGTGTCAAACGTGCATCAAGAGATGAAATTTTCGATCGCCTCAATTACTTATCAACTAATAAAATAGGAGGCTTTGAAAATATTGATGCCGAAAAAACAGCAGATGCTATTTTCAACGCGAATAAAGGCAAGTGGAAAACCCTCAGTCCAATTTCCAAACTGGAATGCGGCATTGATACAGCCAAAATGAAAATCATTAAAACCGTATTTAGCCTGTAAAACTATGTTAAGTGGTGTAGCGGATTCAGTTTACGGGCTCAACCGCTATATTGAAAGATCGGAAAATATCGCCCATTTTGCCAAGGTCAATTTTAATCTCATTCTCGACTCTCCCAGCGATATTACTCAACTATTTACCGATCGGCCCACTTAATTTACCATTGTGCGAAAATGTCAAGCGGACGCTCAAACCAAAAGTCCGTAAAGGACTGTTAAACGCTCTCTCACACATTTCTGATGCGAAATACCAAAACATTCTTTTTGTCAAGCTTGTTCCTGATTGGCTTAACAATTAGTTTTCTGCTGACTCCTGGTTGGTTATCAAACTGGTTCCCAAACCGCGCGATCCTCTTCGAGGGCTTCGCTAACGCAACTATGCCCCCGCAAACCCAAACCGCCGAATTTCGCGCCTTCTGGGTGGACGCCTTCAACCCCGGCTTCAAAACGCCTCAAGAAGTCACAAAATTGATCGCAGACGCGCAGCGGGCTAATGCCAACGCGATCGTCGCCCAAGTCCGCCGCCGTGGCGATGCTTTTTACACGAGTGCGATCGAACCCCGCACCCTCGATCCCAACGTTCCTGCAGGTTTCGATCCCCTGCAAGATTTGATTGACAAAGCCCACGCCGCAGGCATTGAAGTACACGCTTGGATGGTGACGCTGCCGGTGGTTTCGGGCACCAAAATTCCCGCCGGTCACGTTTGGCAACAACACGGGCCTTCTGCCCCCGGCAGCGACAATTGGGCAATGCTGACTTACGGTGGGGAAGCCCAAGGCTATCTCGATCCCGGCCATCCAGACGCCGTAGATTATACTGTTTCCGTCTATTTGGACTTGCTGAAGCGCTACGATGTGGACGGCGTACAGTTGGATTATGTGCGCTACGGCGGGCCGACTTGGGGCTACAATCCCACTGCGATCGCCCGTTTCAATCAGCAAACAGGTCGATCGGGCAAACCCGCACCCACCGATCCCGCGTGGATGCAGTGGCGGCGCGATCAGGTGACAAATTTAGTGCGGAAGCTTTATGTAGAAAGCCTCGCGATTAAACCGCGTGTTAAAATTACTGCCGCCACGATCGCCTGGGGAGACGGCCCAGCAAACGAGGCAGGGTGGTATCAAACGCAGCCTTACAAAGAAGTATTGCAAGATTGGCGCGCTTGGCTCGAAGAAGGGATCGTAGACATGGCGATGCCGATGACTTACCAGCGCGAGTACAAACGGCAGCAAAAACTCGCTTACGACAACTGGATCGAGTACGCCAAAGACCACCAGTACAACCGCCAAATTGCGATCGGCCCCGGCAATTACCTCAACTACATCGAAGACACTCTAGGCCAGATTCGTCGCGCCGAAGGGCCTTCTGCGAAAGGGAATAACCTAGCGGGTACGGTGCTGTATTCCTACGCTAGCAGCAACGTGTACACGAATGTGGAACTGCGATCGGGCGGCAGCGGAGATTTGCCCCGCCAGCCTTGGAAATACGTTCCCCAAAGCAACGATTTGTTCTATACCGCGCTGTCGCAGCCGAGTCAATACGTTGATGCTGCGACGGGCAAAACCTATGAAACTCAGCCTGTGTGGGCGACAACCGCAGCCGTTCCCGATATGCCTTGGAAGTCGCGGCCGACTACAGGTGCGATCGCCGGAAATTTGCAGCGGTGCGCTCAAACTTGCGACAGTGCGAGCTTGACATTGCAGTCGATCGATGATATTGGCGCGGTGCGTCAACTGCGCGCCGATGGTAAAGGATGGTTTGGGGCGATCGAGCTTTCTCCGGGAACTTATCAGTTGAAAGTTGACGGTAGTCAAATTCAACAAACAGTTAATGTTGTCGCCGGTGACGTAACAAAAATCAATCTCGGAGCATCTTAACTGCTTTACTCGTTACCAGGCTCTGCCTGGTAACGCAGATCCGGAGGCTGTGCCTCCAATTTCCATAAAAGCTTGCGAGGCAGAGCCTCTAGATATCGGTTTCCAGGCAGAGCCTGGGAACCAGTTAATATCATAAGCTAAAATAAAATCATTCCACATCAAATTATAAATTTATCAATCGAGATATGCTAACAACAGAAGCTGCTTTCACGCTCCGTAAATGGACAGTTAAAGAGTATCACAAGCTGGGAGAGATGGGATTTTTTCACCCAGAGGAACGAGTCGAATTACTTTCAGGAAATATCATCAAAATGAGTGCAAAAGGAACTGCTCACACCTCCGCTTTAGGGCGTACAGATAGCTTGCTGCAATACCTTTTTAGAAATCTTGCCTGGGTACGTATGCAAGATCCGATCGCCCTTGATGACAATTCTGAACCCGAACCAGATATTGCCGTAGTCAGAATCGATCCTTTTGACTATGCGACTCACCATCCGACGCCCTCAGAGGTATATCTAATTATCGAAGTGGCAGACAGCAGCTTAACTTTCGATCGCGAAATTAAAGCTAAAATTTATGCGCGATCGGGAATTGGCGATTATTGGGTGCTAAATGTGGGCGAAAGACAACTGCACGTTTTTCGAGAACCTGCGGAAGATGGGTATCAAAGCGAGGTTATTCTGGGAGAAAGCGCGATCGTTTCTCCGTTGCAATTTCCTACTTTTAATATCGCCATTCAGGCAATGTTGCCACCAATTATGCCATAGGTGCGCGCTGCGAAATTAATAATTTTTATTAACCGCAGAGGGCGCAGAGGGCGCAGAGAGAGAGGCAAGTATTTAATCTGTTTGTAAAACCGCCAACTATTTTGAATTCATCGGCAATTTTATTTGCCTAACAAATCGATACAATAAATCTAATAATCGCAGTCGGTTTTAACCGACTTAAGCTTTGAGCCAGGGGTTTAAACCCCTGGCGGACTGGCGAAATGGCGACATATTTACTGACAACATCTTTAAGGACTGAAGTCGTTACTACAAACCTAATCGCTTTCCAGAATGCTTGCGAGCAAAGCTTGCTGAGCGTGCATCCGATTTTCTGCCTGATCCCAAACGCGCGATTGACTGCCTTCTATCACTGCATCGGTAATCTCTTCATCCCGGTGTGCGGGCAAACAGTGCAATACAATTGCATTCTTATCTGCTAACTTCAGCAATTGTTCGTTTACCTGATATGGTTCAAACAAAGGAATCCTGATTTTTGCTTCCTCTTCCTGTCCCATACTCGCCCAAACATCAGTATAAATCACTTGAGCATTCTTCACAGCAGCTTCTGCGTCCGTCGTCACCGTAACTTCGGTTTTTCCCTGAGCAATATTCTTAGCTTTTTCCACTATCTCAGCATTGGGTCCGAAATCTTGAGGGCAAGCAATTCTTACATTCATTCCCGTCATTGCACAGCCCAACATCAGCGAATTAGCCATATTATTGCCATCGCCCAAATAAGTCAGGGTCAATCCTTCTAGCTTGCCAAAACACTCTTTTACTGTCATTAAATCCGCCAGCACTTGACATGGGTGTTCGTCATCTGTCAGCGCATTAATCACAGGAATTTTCGCATAGTTGGCAAAAGTTGCTAAATCCTTTTGCTCGAATGTCCGAATCGCCAAAATGTCTAAATATCTGTCTAAAACCCTGGCTGTATCTACCAAAGGTTCGCCGCGGCTGACTTGTGTAACGTTGGGATTAAGGTCAATCACTTGCCCTCCCAATTTATACATTGCTACCGTAAAACTTACCCGCGTTCGCGTTGAAGCTTTGGAAAATAACAAGCCGAGAACTTTATTGCGTTTCAGCTTGACCATTCCCGATTTTAAACTGGCTGCTAGATCCAGCAAATAATTTAATTCGTCAATGCTTAAATCTGCCAGACTTAATAAATCTCGCCCTTTTAAGGAATCCATGCTTTCCCCCACACACAAATTTTTAACTTTGTCTTAAATCTTAGCCCGCAGAGGCTGGTTTTGTTTCTGTAATCCCTAGTTGACTCCGCCCAAAAACGGATACCGTGCCACGTACACTCATGAGGGTCGATATTAAAATTTTAGACTAAAGTTCAAGCTCCCACATTCAATGCTGCAAGTAAATCTAAAATCTAAAATCTAAAATCTAAAATCGACTGACCTCTGCGGGTAAGGTTTATGCGGGCAATTGCTCGATCGCGCGATCGATCGAATCGCAACCTTGTTCAACCGTTTCTACCACAGCCAACACGCCCCGCAATTCCCCAGCGCCGGGGAAACCCTTAGCATACCAGGTTAAGTGCTTGCGCGCTTGGCAAACACCGCTTTCACCTTTATATTCCCACAAAGCCCGCAAATGTTCCTTAGCACATTCGAGACGTTCAATTGGTGTCGGAGCTATCTTTTCCACACCAGTTTTCAAGAAATAATCAACTTCTCCCACCAAAAAAGGATAGCCCAAAGTTCCCCGCGAACACATCACTCCATCTGCACCGGTTTCTTCCAGACATCGCATTGCTGCTTCTACTGAAAAAATATCCCCGTTAGCAATAACTGGAATCGATAAAACTTCTTTCACGCGGCGAATCCACTCCCATTTTGCCGGGCCGGTGTAACCTTGCGATCGAGTGCGGCCGTGCACGGTAATCATTTTTGCTCCCGCATCTTCCATCCGCTTGGCAAATTCCAAAATATTAATTTCTTTGTCAGTCCAACCAATCCTAGTTTTAACCGTGACAGGAACATCTACCGCTTCCACAACAGCCCGCACAATTGCCTCGGCTGTTTCCGGATCTCGCAGCAGGGAAGAACCACCGCCGTTTTTAGTAATTTTGTTAACCGGACACCCCATATTAATATCAACAGTATCCGCTCCTTCTGCCACTGCTTTCTGGGCCGCTTCTGCCAAGAAATCCGGCCGGCAGTCAAACAATTGAATGCTAATCGGGCGCTCGTTCGGGTCAACTTCCATAATTCTCGGTAATTGCTTCACGTAGTGCAAACCCGTAGCGTTTACCATTTCCGTGTACATCATCGAATCCGGCGCGTAGCGGCGCACCAGGCGGCGAAATACCAAATCGGTAACGCCGGATAATGGCGATTGCAGGACGCGACTTTTAACTTCAAAATCGCCGATTTTGAGCGGAGTTGCTAACCTTTCTTTTAATTCGGGAGATAGAGCAAGCATAGTCGATCGCACTTTAATTCTAATATCTGTATATTATACTACACTTCAGATAGTTGACCGTTGTTAACTATATTTTTAGCCGATTATTGAGTGACAGCTAAAAGTATATTTAACCTGACCGCAATGCCTATTTTACAGAACCCGATCGCCCGAATTTGAATATTGTGAAACCATGGCCCAAACGCCAACGCCGACTACAGTTAAATCTCTGTGGCGCTTCGATCTATCTATGGGGTGTGACCATTAATGAGGGATCTACCTACTAAGACTGTTGCCCAAGTCATATTTTTATTGTTTAATTCTGCCGAATGCTCTGACTGCCTTCTGTTCCGGCTGCCTTCAGACGATTAATGCTTAAATTTATTGGGATTATGCAAAAGCCGTACATCAGATCGTTTTAAACTACAATTGGTTGATTCCTGACGACGCCGATCGAACATTAAAAAAATTGTAGAGAATTCCTATGGACGCCGCAGCACTCTGGCAACGCTATCAAGACTGGCTTTACTATCACGAGGGATTGGGACTTTACCTCGATATCAGCCGCATGGGATTCGACGACGCTTTCGCAGCCGCACTGAAACCCAAATTTGACAAAGCTTTCAAAGACATGGCAGCTTTAGAAGCAGGTGCGATCGCCAATCCCGACGAAAACCGCATGGTGGGCCACTACTGGCTGCGAAACCCTGATTTAGCTCCAACTCCAGAATTAAAACAAGAAATAGTCGAAGGCATAGCACAAGTCGAAGCATTTGTCAAGAAAGTTCAAAACCGCGATATTAAACCGCCCTTTGCTCCGCAATTTACCGACATAATTTCGATCGGCATTGGCGGTTCGGCCCTCGGCCCCCAATTTGTCTCCGAAGCTTTATCCCCAGACATTCCGCCCCTAGCAATACATTTTATCGACAACACAGATCCGGCTGGGATCGATCGCATCCTTAACAAAATCAAAGACAAACTCGCCAGCACCCTAGTAATTACTATCTCCAAATCCGGCGGCACCCCCGAACCCCGCAACGGGATGATCGAAGTTCAAAAAGCCTTCGCCGCCGAAAAATTGGATTTTGCCAAACAAGCAATTGCCATCACCGGAGTTGACAGCCAACTAGACAAATTAGCCAAATCCGAAGGCTGGATTACCACTTTTCCAATGGCAGATTGGGTGGGAGGACGCACTTCCGAATTGTCAGCAGTCGGACTTTTGCCAGCAGCTTTGCAAGGCATCGACATTCGGGCGATGCTCGACGGCGCGAAAGTCATGGACGAAGCTACCAGAACCACCGAAATCAAAAATAATCCCGCCGCCTTGTTAGCAATGTCCTGGTATTTTGCTGGCAACGGACGTGGCGAGAAAGATATGGTAGTTTTGCCGTATAAAGATTCACTGCTATTGTTCAGCCGCTACTTGCAGCAATTAGTCATGGAATCGATCGGCAAACAGGAAGATTTAGACGGCAACACAGTTCATCAAGGAATCGCAGTTTACGGCAACAAAGGCAGCACCGACCAACACGCCTACGTCCAGCAACTGCGAGACGGCGTGCCGAATTTCTTCCTAACATTTATCGAAGTTTTGCAAGACAGGCAAGGCATTTCCCCAGAAGTAGAAACCGGCGTCACTTCGGGAGATTATTTGTCTGGTTTGTTGCAGGGAACTCGACAAGCCTTGTACGAAAATCACCGAGATTCCATTACTGTCACCATTCCCCAAGTCAACCCTAGGACAGTAGGAGCATTAATCGCCCTCTACGAAAGAGCCGTAGGTTTTTACGGTTCCTTGGTGAATGTCAATGCCTATCACCAACCGGGCGTCGAAGCCGGCAAAAAAGCGGCCGCTGCTGTATTGGACTTGCAGCAACGGGTACTGCAAGTGCTCAAAAACGCCCAAAAACCTTTGTCTGTAGCAGAACTAGCCAAAAAAGCAGGAACGCCAGAGCAAATCGAGACAATTTACAAAACTCTGCGGCATTTGGCCGCCAACGGGCGCGGCGTAGCTTTGGAGGGCAAATTAGGGCAACCCGCTACTTTAACTGCAAGCTATCAAGAGAATTAAACAGTAGAATTAAACATTAAAAGTGACTAATTTCACTTTTAATGTTTAATTTTTAATTCCCCCATGCCATTAACGATTCTGGTTGCTGACGACGATTTCGCGACTCGCTTGTCAATTACCGATTATCTAGAAATTACCGGATACTCTGTAATCGCTGCTGAGAACGGCAAAGAAGCTTTAGGCTTGGTAGATGAATTTCAGCCCCACTTAATTGTTACCGACATTACAATGCCCCAGATGGATGGCTACGAATTCGTGCGGCGAGTTCGGACTCGTCCCGCTTTCCGCTTGCTGCCGGTGATTTTTTTGACGGAACGCACGAGCACGCAGGAACGGATTCGCGGCTATCAGATGGGGTGCGACAATTATCTGGCTAAGCCTTTTGAACTCCAGGAATTGGGGGCGGTTATTCGCTCTTTGCTCGATCGCTACGCTCTAATCGCTCAGGCCCCCTCTCGTTCCCCGGAACCCGAACCAATGCCAACAGAGGCACGCAGCAGAGCCAATGACAAGCCAGAAGCAGATTTTTTAACTCAAAAGTCAAACACAGGCGATTCCCTACGAGATAGCTCCGCTTCACGGGCATCTCCCAGCCAAAATGCTCCGACTTTGACTCAGCGAGAGCGACAAGTGCTAGATTTGCTGACAGAAGGTCTTTCTAATATTCAAATAGGCTCCACACTCCACCTCAGCCCTCGAACTGTCGAAAAGCACGTCAGCAGCTTGTTCAGAAAAACTGACAGCAACAACCGTGCAGAACTCGTTCGCTTTGCGATGGAACACCATTTAGTCGGTAATTGGTAATTGGTAACTGTTAATTGGTAATTGTTAATTTTTCCTGATTGATAACGTACTCCAACAAACCCTCGGCAGCATCGTGCAGCAAATCAATTACTCGATCGAATCCCTCCGGGCCACCGTAGTAAGGATCTGGCACTTCTTTAAGGTCGTATTTCTGGCAAAAATCGCACATCAGTCGCACTTTATCTTTATACTTTCCAGCCGCATCCAAGGCAAGAATATTGCGATAATTGTCCCGATCCATAGCCAGAATCAAATCAAAATTTTCAAAATCTTTCCTGGTAAATTGGCGGGCTTCGCCTAGCAATTCAATGTCTCGCTTCTTCGCCGCCAATGCCATCCGCCTGTCAGGGGGGCTGCCAATGTGATAGCTAGCAGTTCCAGCCGAATCGCAGGTGATGCGATCGCTCAAACCAGCTTGTTCAATTAAGTGATTCATAATATTTTCTGCTGAGGGCGATCGGCAGATATTTCCGAGGCATACAAACAATAATTTATAAGACATTTAATTGATAATTAGTAATTGGTAATTTTTAATGGGAAGGGAAGAAAGAAAATTTTTACTTTCCCCTTTTTCCCAACGTTTTGTGCTTCAGAGAAATCAATCAGTCATTAGCTATAGATTTGTTTTTAAACACAGATAGCTAACAACTAATGACTGATGACTAATGACTAACCGAAACCGGGGAGATTTAGTCCCCCGGTGAGTTCTTCCATTTTCTCCCGCATCGTCATCGTAGACTTAGCGTAAGCATCCTGCATCGCCACCGTGACGAGTTCAGAAACCACCTCAGCACCTTCACCGAGGGCATCCGGTGAGATTTCCACGCGGCGGGGTTCTTGGTTGCCGCTGAGAAAAACCTTGACCAAGCCACCGCCGGCAGTTCCCTCAATTTCCATGACATCCAACTCTTCTTGGAGCTTTTTAGCTCCTTCTTGAACCTGCTGAGCTTTTTTGAAAGCTTCAGTCAGTTCTTTCATTTTGCCCAGGCCGAAGCCAAATCCTTGTCCTGATTTTGTCATCAAAATTCCTCTGGTCTGAAACCCCGTCCTTACAGGACGGCTTTACATTTAATTTTAATCCCCTTGCGGGGTAGGGGGGTGGTTGCCCCCCCGTGAGGATATGGTTGTCCTCAATCTCCCATTTCTGGGGTAAAGTTAGCTTTGCCAATGTTTTCTGAGCTTGTTAGGCTAGGAGCACTGTTCCAGTGACCTTAGAACTGTTTAACTACTAGCGACAGAGCAGGGAACTAGCTTCGCATTCGCCCGGTGTCGTGACTCAAAAAACGTAGTCAGTTAAGACTTAGGCGGGTCAAGATGGCTTGTTAGATTTCTCTTTCAAGCCTCATGCCGTCAGGGCTGAGGTTCTTGACAACTACTTTGTGATGGTGTGTGGGCTGGCAGTCTGCCGTTTCCGTATTACTTCAATGATGCCTTAGAAGGGAAACTCTCCCAGTATTCTAACTTCTGGCTCCAACAACAGCGACCACCGCTGTTCGACTTGCTGTTGAACGTGGCGGATCACTTGAAAAATATCATTGGCCGTTGCCGACCCGCAGTTAAGAATAAAATTAGCATGGCGCTGAGCTACTTGTGCACCGCCGATCTGATATCCCTTCAGTCCCGCTTGTTCGATGAACCAACCTGCCGTCTTGGGGCCAGGGTTACGGAAGACTGAGCCACAGCTCGGTAAGTGGTAAGGTTGAGTTGTCCGTCGCTGGCTGAAATGGTCATTAGTTTCTGCCATTACTTGCGATCGGTCGAATCCCGGCTGTAACTGAAAAGTCGCTTCTGTTACTAGCCGATCGCCCCCTTGCAGCACCGAAGTCCGGTAGCGGTACTCCAACTCTTGGGGAGTCAGAATTTCCACCTTGCCACCAGGGGATAGGACGCGAGCATTGACTAGAATATCAGCAGTACAGCCTCTGTGAGCGCCTGCATTCATCACCACAGCCCCTCCCACCGTACCCGGTATGCCGACTGCCCATTCTAGACCTTTCCAGCCCCGTTTAGCCGCCAACCAAGCAAGGCGAGGAATTGACTCCCCCGCCCCCGCTGTAACTTGACCTGTTTCTGGGTTAAAATTCACCTGTTTGAGGTAGCGAGTGCCGACGACCAAACCGGACAAACCCCGATCGCTCACCAACAAATTAGAACCCGCACCCAGCAGAGTCACCGGCACCCCTTCATCGTGTGCCCAGGCAAAACTCGCTTGCAAAGCCTCCATACTGCGGGGAGCAACGTACCACTCGGCCGGGCCACCGACTCGGAACGAAGTCAGGCCCGCCAGCGAAACTTGGGAGTTAATCTTGCAATCAGTTCCCCGCAAAGAAATAGGAGAATACACTCGCCGATAGTCCTTAACAGAGGAGTCATTCGAGATAGTCACCATCTTGAAAATCCTTAAAAATACCTTCGCTCGAAGACGTGGTTGAAAATCCATTTAGCTAACTTATGTCGCCCCTTTGAGCGAGCCGTCCGACAGAAGTTTCGACACAACGTGCAACGCCATAATGTCGATCGACTCTACTCTGTTCGCGAGCTAATCGGGGCGATCGGCTTGTTGATAAAAAGCCATAACCTCTGGAATAATCTGATTCAGATTACCAGCACCCAAAAACAGAGCCAAATCCCCCGGTTGCAGATTTTGGGTTAAAAACTTAGTGACTGACTCTAGGGAAGGCGCAAACTCAACCTCTCGGCCTTCTTTAGCAATCAAATCAGCAACTTGCTGCCCGCTAATTTCTCCTAAATTTGGTTCCCCAGCACTATAAATATCGCAAGCCACAACCAAATCAGCATCCCCAAAAGATTGAGCAAATTCTGGCAAAAATGTCAGAGTCCGGCTGTAACGGTGGGGTTGAAAAATTGCAACCACTCTTCGGGATTTGGGATTTTTTTCGCTACCTTCGATCCGCAAGCGAGCCGCCGCCAAGGTGACACGAATTTCGCTAGGATGGTGGGCGTAGTCGTCCACAAACAGGATGTCATTGTGAAAACCCCGCACCTCAAAACGGCGGCGAGCTCCTTCAAAACCAGCAATCGCTTTGGCAATCGCCGAAAACTCTAACCCCAACAATCGGCCCACTGCTACCGCAGCGAGTGCATTGCTGAGATTGTGTGTGCCCAGCAACTTCAACTCCATTTCCCCTAGGAAAGTTCCTCGCTCCCAAATCCGTGCCTTGGTGCTTTCTGCTCCGTACTCCACGCCCGAAGCCGTGTAGTCAGCACCGCTGTCTGGCTGCAAGCTATAACTGACATGAGGCTGAAGGCAGTCTTTGACGATTTGGTCGTCAATGCAGCCCACCAAGGTTTGACAGTTTTGGGCAAACACCTTAAATGTGTCTATTACCTGGTCAAGGGTATCGTAATGGTCTGGATGATCCAGTTCCACATTCGTCACTATGCCAATTTTGGCTACCAGCTTAACGAGAGAACCGTCGGATTCATCAGCCTCTGCCACTAAGTAGGGGCCTTCCCCCAAACGGGCATTGCCTTCCCAAGCATTTACCTCGCCTCCTACTACGATCGTCGGGTCTAGACCCGCAGCCATCAGCATGAAGCCGATTAAGCTGCTAGTAGTAGTTTTGCCGTGAGTCCCGGCTACGGCTATGCTTTGGTAATCTTGAATTAACGCTGCCAACACATCCGATCGATGAAAAATCGGACAGCCCAAATCTAAAGCAGCTCGATATTCGGCATTGGCTGGGTGAATAGCCGTCGAACATACTACTTGAGGCAATCCCGGAATTGCTTGGGCGCTTGAACCGTTGCCATTCAATTGGACAGCTTTGGCTGTCGCGACAGAAGTCCCTACCGTACCAGCGACTATCGAGGATACTGCCCTTTCCTGTTGCCCGCAGTCGGGACTGCTACCGTTAAGGGCCGTTTCAAATAATTCAAAATTGCTGGCGTCTTGACTCCAAAAAATATGAGCTCCCATTCCTTGCAAGCGCTCGGTTATGTGACTCGATTTAATGTCGGAGCCGTACACAGGCAACTTGCGTTTAGCTAGAATGTAGGCAAGGGCTGACATCCCAATCCCACCAATGCCGATGAAATGAAATGGTCTACCGCTAAAATCAACAGAACTCGGCATCTTTGCTCCTCACACACCACACCACGCCAATAACACGCGATATCATATCAAGAATTGTTTTTTCAGGATACAGTTCGCTAGAGATTTTGTACAAAATTCTCTGCGTGTCCCTAGATTTGAGGGACTTGTAGAGATGTTTGTCTTGTATCCTATATGACTTAGTACCGAGTAGTTTTCCGGAACAGTCACAGCTCGAAAATTGCAGGTAACAGAAAACGGGGTCTGGGGTCGGGGCCAATAGACTAATTTTGGGTGGTTGCATACTCCTGCATTCTTTCTATTTCTATCCGCCTGCTGTGCTGGGATACGGCAGCAAAAGCCCCACAACCTTTCTACCAAGATTGAGGGTAAAACCCATAAGGATTTACAAACACTACCACGAACAACAAAATTTCGCTCATTTTGTAGTCATTTATCTACTCCTACGGTCATTTTTTCTTGAAAGTTAGGGATTGACACGATCGCAACTCAACTACAGCAACTATAGATAGTCTGTATTCTCACTTAATTGTATATATACCAAGTTATGCAGTTAGCCGAATAAGTCGAAAAGCGATAGAGCTTACGGTTAAAAGTGTATAAACATAAAATTGGCGCGATGTCTCTACTAATCCTGATTTTGGGGAAATATGGCGAAAATAGCGATTTTGGGGGGGACTTTTGACCCGGTTCACTGGGGTCACGTGTTGGTAGCCGAGACGGCTGCGAGTCAATTTGCTCTCGATCGAGTCATTTGGGTACCCGATCGCTCTCCTCCTCACAAGTGGCGCCCGGATTTGGCAAGTTTTGAGCAGCGGCGGGAAATGCTTGCTTTGGCGATCGCCGATCGCCCTGACTTCCTAATTTCGCCACGGTCGGCCAATCCCAGAGGCAGTTCTTTTGCGATCGACACCCTGCTGTATTTGCAAAAATTGTATCCCGGCGATCATCGCTGGTACTGGATTATTGGTAGTGACGCACTCCTTACTCTTCCCAAATGGCACCGGTGCGCCGAAATTGCCCGGTTGTGCGACTGGTTGGTGGCCCCGCGTCCGAGTCACGGAGATCGAGTGACAGCAGAAAGCGGGGAGATGGGGGGACTGTCCGAGTGGGGAGATTATCCGGGTGGAAAACCCCTCGATTCCGGGGGAGACAGGATGCAGGTTCAGGCGACTGCTGTGGGCCGACGAGTTGCCGAACAAATGGCTCTTGTGGACGTGGAAATTCGCTGGGAAGTGCTGTCCATGCGTGCGATCGAGATTTCGTCGAGCCACATCCGCCGCTGCTGCGCCGAAAAAATCGACCTCCGCTACTTAGTCCCGGAAGTTGTCGGGACTTATATTGCAGCCCATCAGCTTTACCAGTAACCAGCGGCAGAAAGCCTAATGCCTTCTGCCTTGCAATTTCAGCCTTCTAGAAAAGTTCAGGTTTTTTGATAAACACAAAAAGTTAGAAAGGATCGAGCTTTGCGATATGATCTGGTGTCATCAGAAAGGTGGGCGGAAACCCCGTCGTTTTAAGACCGCTTTATATTAAACTATAGTTTGGTCAATGACCCACCCGCGACGATGGATTCAGACAGCCTAACGAGCGAAGTCCAGTACAACTGGCGGCGCAGACAAATCGGTAGACCGGGAAAAGAGGATAGGGCAATGGTAAACATCCCTGGAATCAAAACAACAGATAAGAATTCCTTTTAGGTATTCGACGCATAAAAACCGCTGGGCTAGCGGGGTTAGTCTGTGGAGCGAACATAAGACCAGAAAACTCCTTGTGGGTGGAGGCAGTTGCGATGAAGCAGAAACTCAAATCGTGAGGTTTGGGAATCACCGTGGCTTTAGCCCGGTGAGAATGTCAAAAGTCAATTCTTAAATTTTGGAAAAATTTAAGCCTGAGCTAGGGGCTGCCATCGTTAGGAGGTACAAGGTGATTAGAGTCGCGATCAATGGTTTTGGACGTATCGGGCGCAGTTTTGCGCGCTGCTGGCTGGGCAGAGAAAACAGCCAGCTAGAGTTGGTAGCTATTAATGACACTTCCGATCCCAGAAGTAATGCTCACTTGCTCAGATACGATTCCATGATGGGAACGTTGAAGAATGTGGACATCAGTGCGGATGAAAATTCCATTACCCTAAATGGGAAGACAGTTAAATGCGTGAGCGATCGCAACCCGCTAAACTTGCCTTGGAAAGATTGGGGTATTGATCTGATTATTGAATCGACCGGTGTCTTCGTTGACCAAGCTGGTGCATCGAAGCATATCACTGCCGGCGCTAAAAAAGTGCTAATTACCGCTCCCGGCAAGGGTTCTGAAGTTGGCACTTATGTGATGGGAGTCAACCACCACAACTACAAGCACAGTGACTACACAGTCATCAGCAATGCTAGCTGTACTACCAACTGTCTGGCTCCTGTACTGAAAGTGCTTCACGAAAATTTTGGCATCGTCAAAGGCATGATGACCACTACCCACAGCTATACTGGGGACCAGCGCTTGCTGGATGCCAGCCACCGCGATTTGCGGCGGGCCCGGGCGGCAGCAATGAATATTGTGCCGACTTCTACCGGAGCAGCACAAGCTGTGGCTTTGGTGATTCCAGAATTGAAGGGCAAGTTAAACGGTATTGCCATGCGCGTGCCGACTCCTAATGTGTCGGTAGTTGATTTTGTGGCTCAGGTAGAGAAAAAGACTTTTACCGAGCAAGTAAATCAAGTGTTCAAAGAAGCTGCCGAAGGCTCCATGAAAGGGATTTTGGAGTACAACGATTTGCCTTTAGTTTCATGCGACTATCGCGGAAGTGATGCTTCTTCGATTCTGGATTCCAGCTTAACGCTGGTGATGGATGGCGACATGGTGAAGGTTTTGGCTTGGTACGACAATGAGTGGGGCTACAGTCAGCGGGTGGTTGACTTGGCTGAATTGGTCGCCGAACGTTGGGAAGCCTAGTACCCGAAGGCAGAAGGCTTTAGTCATTCGGCAGAAGGTAAAAAAGGCTAATATTTTGTACTTTTGAGTCGATTTCTAGCTGACTAGCGATCGCACAGTGGCCAGAAACCGGGTTTTTTCAACCAAATATTTGGTTGAAACCCTTAATATAGGTGAAAAACCCGGTTTCTTTAGCCTCCAGGCGTAAGTCCTGAAATTTGTTTGTAGTAAACGCTTAAACTTCGTCTGGTAAGCTATCGGAAAGTCCCCAATATTAAAAATAATAAAAATTCCGACTATAAAAGTTAAGCTGTTAGTCATTTAAATTTATTGCCTCAACCCCTTGCAGTATGGGGTCTGGCCCACAAATAGTGGAGTTTGAATGTCGAACAGCTTAAACAACTGGAAAAATAGCAACAGCTACGGTGTAATTTTGGAAGCAAAATGTGGTATGAAAAAAGCGTTGATTAGCGGTATATCAGGTCAAGATGGAGCTTATTTAGCTAAACTGTTGCTCGATCGAGGTTATGAAGTTTGCGGCACCTCCAGGGACGCCCAAATTTCTAGTTTCGGAAACCTGGCCCGTTTGGGCATCCGAGACAGAGTAAAACTAGAATCCATGTCTCTCAACGATTTTCGCAGCGTCTTGCAGGTACTAGCGAAAATTCAGCCCGACGAAGTGTACAATCTAGCCGGTCAAAGTTCCGTCGGTCTGTCTTTTGAACAGCCCGTAGAAACCCTCGAAAGCATTGCCACAGGCACATTGAATCTCTTAGAAGCAATTCGGTTTACAGGCGGAAAAATCAAACTTTACAACGCCAGTTCCAGCGAATGTTTTGGGGATACCGGAGGCAGTGCAGCGGATGAAAATACGCCTTTTCGCCCCAGAAGTCCTTACGCGGTGGCGAAAGCAACGGCATTTTGGGAAGTAGCGAATTATCGAGAAGCGTACAATTTGTTTGCGTGTTCTGGTATTTTGTTCAATCACGAGTCGTCGCTGCGGCCGGAGAGGTTTGTTACCCAAAAAATTGTATCCGTTGTGTGCCGAATTGCTGCGGGCAGTTCCGAAAAACTGCATTTGGGAAATATTTCCGTGCAGCGGGACTGGGGTTGGGCGCCGGAATATGTGGAGGCGATGTATTTGATGTTGCAGCAAGAAGAACCGGACGATTATGTAATTGCAACGGGTGTAAGTTATCCTTTGGAAGAATTTGTGAAAACAGCGTTTGTTGCTGCAGGTTTGGATTGGCGGGAACATTTAGTAACGGATGCGAGTCTTTACAGACCGACGGAGATTGCTGTAGGGAGGGGAAATCCGGGTAAGGCGAAGCAAAAGTTAGGGTGGGAGGCGAAGTATAAGATGCCTGATGTGGTGCGGATGATGGTGGAAGCGAAAATGGGTAAAGTTTGAGGATTTTTTCAGAAAATATACCTCTTTGTTGCAATAAATACCTGTTGTGAATTATCAGCGGTTGTGTACCCTTTTCAAGATGTGAAACAATGCAAGTAGTTATATTAGCCGGCGGTTTGGGGACACGTCTCCGAGAAGAAACAGAATTTCGTCCTAAGCCCTTAGTTGATGTGGGCGGGCGTCCGATTCTCTGGCACATTATGAAGACCTATGCCCATTACGGTTTCCGGGACTTTATTGTATGTTTGGGCTATCGCGGCAACATGATTAAGGAGTATTTCCTGAATTATGAAGCGATGAATAATGATTTTACTATTTGTTTGGGCCGCCAGAATTGCATTACTTATCACGAGGATCATAAAGAACAAGATTTTAAGGTGACACTGGCGGAAACTGGATCGGACACTATGACTGGGGGGCGGGTAAAACGTGTGGAGAAATACATTACTGATGATACCTTTATGGTGACATACGGTGATGGAGTTGCTGATATCGATATTGGAGCTTTGGTGGATTTTCATAAGGCTCATGGTAAGCTGGCAACTGTTAGTACAGTTCGTCCGATATCCCGATATGGTATTTTAGATGTGGACAGCCAAGGCAAAGTTCTGGAATTCACCGAAAAACCTCAAATAGATGGCTGGGCTAGTGCGGGATTTTTGATACTTCACCGCAGCATATTTGAGGATTTGAGCGGGGATGATTGTTTTTTGGAGCGAGAGCCACTAGAGCGGTTAGCGGCGGAAGGACAATTGATGGCGTACCGCCACGAAGGTTTCTTTTTTGCGATGGATACTTACCGCGAGTATAAATATTTGAACGAACTTTGGGATAATGGAGAGGCTCCTTGGAGGGTGTGGGAATGAGTGAATTTTGGCGCGATCGATCGGTATTGGTGACAGGTTGCACTGGCCTTTTGGGCAACTGGTTAGTGGCTGAGTTGCTGGAAAGAGGAGCCTTGGTAACAGGATTAGTCCGTGACTTGGTGCCCCAATCCCGACTTTATGCTGGAGAGTGGTATCGGCAAATTAATATCGTTCGCGGTTGTGTGGAAGATTTGTCAACGGTAGAACGAGCGATTAATGAGTATGAAGTAGATACGGTGTTTCATTTAGCAGCTCAGACAATTGTGGGAGTTGCAAATAGAGAGCCGTTGGCAACTTTTGAAACGAATATTAAAGGTACTTGGAATATTCTAGAAGCTTGTCGTCGCGTTGGAGGTGTGAGCCGAATTGTCATAGCATCCAGCGATAAAGCCTATGGAGACCAGCTAGTGTTACCTTACAGCGAAACAACTCCGCTGCAAGGAGAACACCCTTACGATGTTTCTAAAAGCTGTGCTGATTTAATCAGTCGGGCTTACTACGTCAGTTATGGTTTGCCCGTGTGCATTACTCGCTGCGGCAACTTTTACGGCGGGGGAGACTTAAATTTTAATCGCATCGTTCCATCTACTATTCGATCAGCATTACGAGACAAGCCGGTAGTCATTCGCAGTGATGGCACTTTTATCCGGGACTATTTCTATGCGAAAGATGGGGTTTTAGCTTATCTCCATTTGGCTGAACAAATGGACAGGAAAGAAATTTTGGGAGAGGCATTTAATTTCAGCAACGAATTGCAGATTTCAGTGCGGGGCATGGTAGATAAGGTTTTGGAATTGATGGACAAGACTCATTTAGAGCCTGTCATATTGAATCGGGCCAAGAATGAAATCAAACATCAGTACCTCTCGGCAGATAAGGCGCGAAAAATGCTCGGTTGGGAGTCTAAGTATCCTCTAGAAGAAGGGTTGAAAGAAACAATTGAATGGTATGAAAACTTCTTGATGGAGGAAAACACCTGTGTCATCAGCGTGTGATGGAGGATTTCTGTGACTGGGGTTTTAATTTTCTTTCTCTTATTGGATAGTCAAGGGGTCTAATTCTGTGCCATCAAAATGTCGTTTTTGTAGTCACCCATTGGAGCATACTTTTGTAAATCTGGGGATGTCGCCGCTGGCGAATGCTTTTCTATCTCAAGAGCATCTGAATTGTGCAGAGAAATTCTATCCGCTTCATACTTATGTCTGCAGCAATTGTTTTTTAGTGCAGTTAGAAGAGTTTGAATCCCCGGATAGCATCTTTAGCGATTATGCTTATTTTTCTTCCTATTCAGACTCTTGGTTGCGTCATGCTCAGAAATACACTGATTTGATGGTGGAACGCTTTGGATTTGACGAAACCAGTCAGGTAATTGAACTCGCTAGCAATGATGGCTATTTACTCCAGTATTTTCAGCAGAAAGGAATGCCCGTATTGGGGATTGAACCTGCTGCAAATGTAGCTAAGGTGGCTGAGGAAAAAGGGATTCCCACTTTAGTCAAGTTTTTTGGCGTTCAAACGGCTAAAGAGTTGGTTTCACAAGGCAAACAGGCTGATTTGTTGCTGGGAAATAATGTGTTGGCCCATGTGCCTGACTTGAATGATTTTGTGGCGGGGATGAAAATTGTCCTGAAACCAAACGGCGTCTTGACAATGGAGTTCCCTCATGTATTGCAACTAATTCAAGACAATCTGTTTGACACGATTTACCACGAGCATTTCTCTTATTTTTCGCTGTTGACGGTTGAGAAAGTTTTTGCAAGTCACGGTTTAACTTTGTTTGATGTGGAGGAATTGCCGACGCACGGGGGTTCTCTGCGGATTTACGGGAGGCATGAGGGTTTTGATAGTATAGCAGTTGGCGATGATCGCATTTCCCAATTGAAATCTGAGGAAGTGCAAGCAGGACTAAATCAGATTGAAATTTATGTAGGATTTGGCGAACAGGTTAAGTCTACGAAGCGCCAAATGCTCAGGTTCCTAATAGATGCCAAAAATCAGGGAAAATCAATTGCGGGTTACGGGGCGCCGGCGAAGGCTAACACCCTGCTGAATTATTGCGGTATCCGCACGGATTTGATTGATTATACGGTAGATTTAAGCCCGCACAAGCAGGGCTTGTTTTTGCCGGGAACTCAGATTCCGATATATCATCCCGACAAAATTCGGGAGACTAAACCGGATTATTTGGCTATCTTGCCTTGGAACATCAAGGATGAGATAGTAAGTCAGATGGATTATATTCGCGAGTGGGGAGGTAAGTTTGTCGTACTTATTCCTCAAGTGGAGGTAATCTCGTGAAATTTACTGAAACCAAGCTTAAAGGAGCTTATGTTATTGAGGTAGAACCCATAGCAGATGAGAGAGGATTTTTTGCCCGCAGTTGGTGTCAAAAGGACTTTGCAGAACATGGTTTGAATCCTAACCTAGTGCAGTGCAATATTTCTTTTAACTTGAAGAAAGGGACTTTGCGGGGAATGCACTACCAGGCTAAGCCTCACGAGGAAGCGAAGTTGGTTAGATGTATCAAAGGGGGAATTTATGATGTAATTATCGATTTGCGTCCCACTTCTCCTACTTTTAAAGAGTGGTTTGCAGTAGAGCTAAACTCGGAAAATCGCAAGATGATATATATACCTGAAGGTATGGCTCACGGCTGTCAAACTTTGGCAGACAATACGGAAGTTTTTTACCAGATGTCGGAGTTTTATTACTCAGAATTAGCAAGGGGAGTGCGGTGGGATGATAGGATTTTTAGTATTGATTGGCCGGAGATATCTCAACGCGTAATTTCGGAAAAAGATCGAAAATTCCCGGATTTTGTGCAATGAAAAAAGTCCTGGTTACGGGTGCGGGGGGTTTTGTTGGCAGACACTCGCTCAAGACGCTGGTGGAACGCGGGTTTGAGGTTCATGCTGTCGCTTCTAAGACTTTGCCGACTGTCAATTCGGATTGTACTTGGCATCAGGCAAATTTGTTAGACTATACATCCATTAGGGAGTTAGTTTGTCAAGTAAAACCAACACATTTGCTGCATTTTGCCTGGTGCTATACTGTACCTGGAGAATACTGGAAGTCTGAGGACAATTTTTTGTGGGTGCAGGCAAGTTTGGAATTGTTGAGGCAATTTCGAGAGCAAGGGGGCGATCGAGTAGTGATGGGTGGAACCTGCGCCGAGTATGATTGGAAGTATGGTTATTGCTCGGAATTTATAACGCCGAGAAATCCAGATACTCCCTACGGTATTTGTAAAAAAGCTTTGCAGGAGATGGTAAATTGCTATTCGGAGACGACAAGTCTCAGCATTGCTTGGGGACGTATTTTCTTTCCCTACGGTGCTTACGAGTACCCAAATCGGCTGGTTTCTTCAGTGATTTTTTCTCTCTTAAAAGGAGAGCCTGCTCGCTGCTCTCACGGTAATCAAATCCGGGATTTTCTGTATGTACAGGATGTTGCTGATGCTTTTGTGGCTCTTTTGGAGAGTGAGGTGACAGGAGCTGTTAATATTGGATCTGGACAGCCGATCGCGATTAAAGATGTTGTTTATAAAATAGCGGATCTAATCGGGCGATCGGATTTAGTGCAGTTAGGTGCTATTCCGTCTGCCGCGAAAGAAGCGCCTTTGTTAGTGGCTGATGTGACTCGTTTGTCTAATGAGGTGGGTTGGCAGCCGAAATTAAATTTGGAAATGGGATTAAGGCAAGCTATAATCTGGTGGGAAAATTCAAATTATACAAAATTAAAAATTGAGTAATTAGTGAAATTATTGAAAATAATGCTAAAAGATACGAAAAAATATAAATCTTTACCTGTAAATAGATATTAAAGTATGCAAAAATGCCCTGTTTGCAGTTCTAGCTTAATAGCCCCATTTTTGGTTCGAGGTAGCGTACCCGTTCACCAAAACTTAGTGATGGCAGATCGAATATCTGCTATAGAAATAAATCGCGGCAATCTAACTTTAGCAGTTTGTGAAGACTGTGGATTTATTTTTAATCAGGATTTTGATGGTTCCAAGCTAAGCTATGGCAAGGAGTATGATAATACCCAGACTTATTCCCCTTCTTTTGAGAGTTATATTTCCGAACTTGCCCGCTCTCTAATCTATGATAAAAATGTTCAAAATTGCTCGGTTGTGGAAGTGGGCTGCGGCAAAGGTTCATTTTTAAGGAAGCTAGTAGAATCTGAGGAATGGGGAAATACCGGTTATGGGTTTGATCCAAGTTATGTCGGGGCAGAAACTGTTTTTGACGGTCGCCTGAAGTTTGAGAAGCGTTACTATGACTCAGAGTGTGCTAATATTCATGCTGATGTGGTTGTTTGTCGTCATGTGATCGAACACATTCCCGATCCTTTGAGCTTACTCTTTTCTGTCCGACAAGCTTTAGTTCATTCTCCCAACGCTCGCGTTTTCTTTGAAACACCTTGCGTTGAGTGGATACTCCGCAATCAAGTAATATGGGATTTTTTCTACGAACATTGTTCCTACTTTACACCAGAGTCTCTAGCGACGGCTTTTGAAGTATCTGGTTTTCAGGTTGAGAGCGTAGAGCATATATTTGAAGGGCAATATCTATGGTTAGAAGCTACGATTGCTGCCCAAAAACCGGCGGTTACGAAAAAGCCCGGATTCATTTCAATTTTAGCTAACCAGTTTGCGACATCAGAACGTGAACTGATTAACAAGTGGGAAATTAAGATTCAAAAATTAGCTAACCAAGGAAAAGTAGCTCTTTGGGGGGCTGGAGCTAAAGGTGTAACTTTTGCTAATCTGATCGATCCCGATCGTAAATGGATTGATTGCATTATTGACCTGAACCCGAATAAACAAGGTAAATATATTCCTGGGGCTGCTCATCCTATTGTCAGCTATCAAGATATAGCCGATCGAGGAATTACAACTGCTATCTTGATGAACCCGAATTATCATCAAGAAAATTTAGTCTTATTAAAGGCATCCAACTTAAACATTGACCTATTAGTGGAGTAATTTATGAAATTGATAATTGATACGACTGAAAAAACACTCACTTGTGAGATTGATAACCAGAAGCAGGTATTAGGCCTTTATACAAAAGAGGCTTTTGAACTGATATCGCTTGAGTGGGTTAAAGTTGGATGGAATCAGAAATATTCTTATACATTTAGTTGGCTGGGTCGCCCTTTGCTGCAACTTCCTGAAGATTTGATTCGTATTCAGGAAGTTATCTATCAGGTTAAACCCGATGTAATTATTGAAACCGGGGTGGCTCACGGCGGCTCGCTGATTTATTACGCTAGCCTGTTTAAAGCAATGGGCAAGGGTAGGGTTGTAGGAGTTGACATTGAAATTCGCCCCCACAATCGCAAGGCGATAGAGGAACACGAACTGTCATCGTTCATTACTTTAGTGGAAGGTAGTTCTACAGATACCAGTATTGTAGATCAGGTGAAAAAACTGGTAAATCCAGGGGAGACTGTCTTGGTAATTCTTGACTCGTGTCACACAAAACAGCACGTGGCTGACGAGTTAGAGGCTTATTGCAGTTTTGTGACACCAGGCTCCTATATAATTGCCACCGATGGGATTATGAAGGATTTGGATGATGTGCCACGGGGTAATCCTGAGTGGAAGTGGGATCATCCTACTGCGGCGGCGGCTGAGTTTGCAGAAAAACATCCAGAGTTTGTATTGGAGCAACCTAAATGGCCGTTTAGCGAGAGCGATTTGACGGAGAATGTGACTCACTGGCCGGGGGCTTGGTTGCGGAGACTGTGAGGAAACTGCGGGTAAACAGGGATAGAAATGATGCTGATCGTTATTATCTATCCCTTTTCAAATTTTCTATTATTTTAATCACTTCACTGTAAATTCCTTTCCAATCGCATTCATAATCGAAGTTTGGGCGATCGACAACAAATTCATTAGGAATCAATATTTGCGGTACTATGTTTTGTCTTACTTGTGAAGTCGTTACTGGAGACCCATGTGTGTCTAATAAAACACTGTGTCCGTGTATCACACCTGGTTTGTTAGCTATCCAGGACGTGTACGTAATTCCGGCTCCGATTGTGATGATACTTAAATCTATCGCTTGATTCCAAACAACGGTTTCGTAAGTTGTAGCACCGATCGCACTGTATGTATTGATAGTAGGAGGGATAAGAAGAAGTATTTCTGCCATTATGGCTTTTTCGATTTCAATCATCGACCAACTCGGACTGTCCGCATCTTCGGTTCCCATAAGAGACCAGCCATCAAACAAGACTCCCAAAGTAGGAAAATCCAAATACAAGCTTTTGATGATATTTGCTATTCCTTCTGCTTGACCTCGCCAGATCCTACTACCGGCACGAATTTGGAAGCTTAGAAGTGGAAAATGTGTCTTAGCTTGTTTCACTTGTGTCAAAAAATCTTGAGAACATCTTTTGAGGGAAGCATCGGATACTCTCTTTGCTAATCGATCGTCGATCGATATACCATTTGCCCTGAAAGCAACATAATTATTATCCAATACCGTTTTAAAAACATCCCGAACATCTGCAACTTCAACGAACTTGTCAGCAGGAATTTCGGGGAAAACTTGCCGAGAACTGAAGTAATCCCCAGGGCCGATCAGGATTCGATCGAGTTTATGCTGGATTTCATTCTCTACGAGAACATGAATACCTGCTAAGTCTTGCCACAAATAATGTCCTATATTGAAGCCTAAACCGATAACATCGACTACTTGTTTAGCTTCTGTTGATATATATTGTAGAACTTGCTGCCAATAACTTACCATGTAACTTTTAAGTTTATTGATACTTTCTACAGGAATAGAAAATTGACTGAGGCTGCGATCGAAGTTAATAATTAAATCAAACTTTGGTAAATAAATAAAATACTTTCCACCATGTTGACCTCCAGTAACTAAGTAATACAATTCCTCTCCCACAAAGCGATAAATAAAACCTTGCAGATCGTGTCCCCTCTGTTTGCCGTGTTCTGTGAGATTAATGACAAATGATTGGTTTGACCTCAAAACTTTACCACTGAAAGGACACACCGAATAAACATAACCTGTTTCTACTAAACTTTGCTGATAAGACCAAGGATGTAGGAGGTTTTGACCGCACAGGTCTGTTGGAGCATCGCTAAAACTCTCGATCAATGCTTGCTCCAAGGCAAAACTATCTTGTTTGTTGAATTCTATACACTCTAAGGACAGTCCTATATTTTCTAGGTATTGCCTGTCTGCATCCGTCAAGGCATCTAGGTCTATTACTTTGTACTGACAAGTTTTTCTCCAGTAGTCAGCCACAGCTTCAGGATCGATTCGATCTTGGAAATCAGGATTATTCTCGTTAAGGGATTCTAATTGATTTAATCCCTTCCAGATATCTTCGTAAATTTTCGCCTGTTTTTTTAGTGGCTGTATATATTTAAGAAAAGCCACTGATTCCTTGATCGAGCCTTTTTCCAATAACAAAATACTAAAATTTTGAAAGTATTTAATGCAGCTTGGAGTACAATTTAAAACCTGGCATAAACACTCAATAACTTCAGACAAACAACCTTTTTGGAGCAGGAGGATTCCTAGTTCTGAGTAAGTACCAGACGGAGGGCTATTTATTATTTCTAAAGCTTTTTGATAACAGATTAGAGCTGGCTCTAGTTGGTTTTGTCGTGCTAGAAACATTCCAAAATTGAAATACCCCATCGGACTTGGTGGAATCTCTGATGCTTTTTGCAAAATCCAGGGTAGCTTTTCTAAATAACCTTCGGGACTTAATTCTAACGCTTTCTGCCATGCGGCTAGCAATCTAAACTGTTGTCGTTTTCTATGAAATGCTTTTCCTAGCTCAAAATAGTAGTCGGCTGCAGCTCGATCTTCGCTAGGTTGATAGATTAAGGTAAGTTCTATGAAGTTTACTGCAAAGGGTACGCCCTTAGCCCAAAACCGAATTTCTAGATCCTTGACTTCTAGGAAATCTATGAAAAACTCGAATTGTTTTTGACCGCCCTTAACTTCTGCTTCGTACACAACATAAGCATGATCTATAGCCACATCAAACTTGAACCAGACAGCTTGACTGTTTTCAACTGGATTTAAACTTGAGTCGGGATAATCAGATGCGATTTTAACTCGATACAACCCGTCCGGCACACTAATGTAAGGGCCATAAGAAATCTGCCCCTGATTCCCCGCATTACTGACTAGCTGCTTACCTTGAGACCCATCTATTAGTTGACCGGAAATCAGAGTTAACTGCTCGGGAGTAATGCAGAAAGAACTGATTCCTTTTAAGCTACTTAAAAAAAAATCGTGGGGAGACTCCTCTCCCAAGTCAGATAACCGCCGCCACTCATTAAAGTTAAAGTTGCTTGGGCTTTGTGTTTCCAATAACTGATTTGGCAGACATAAGAGATCGGGGATTTTTTTATTAACATCTCCTTCGTGCAACTCTAAAGTTATTGGATGATAACAAGAATAGCCGAGAGCGTGAATACTCTGGAATAAATCATCACTTTGTTCTTGATTAAAATTTATAAACCATTCTACAAACAAAGCTGGTTTGGCAATATCAATAATCGGCTTGAGAGTTTTAATAACTTCCTTGTCATAACCTTCACAATCGATTTTAATAAAACTCAGTCTCTTTAGTATGCTGTCATACTCTTGACCAAACCTAGCCTGTAAGAACTCCGCTAAATTAACCCCCTTAACAGGAATCACATTAACATTAGGATTGATGGCCTTCCACTCCTCTAAGTCATAATAGCCACCATTACAACACTGCGAATCACTATAGGTAAATTCGTATGTACCCTCTTGTTCCATAATGGCTAGATCTACAACTTCTATGTTTAGGGAATTTCTGTTAAGGTACTGGTTGAATTTGAGGATTTCATAAACGTAAGGATTTGGTTCAAAAGCCAGAACCATCCCAGTGGAACCAGTAAGAAGAGCCATTGGTAATGTAGTATCCCCAGAGTGAGCGCCAATGTCTATGGCAATCGTTCCTGGTAGGATATATTGACCCCATCTTTCTGTTTTGAGTTGATATAAAGAATATGTTGCCCAATTTCGACTTAGTTCTAAGGGGTGATTCCACTCAGCATAAATAAATTGACCATAGTTAGTGTCAGCATCTTTAACTTCGACTTTTTCGACTTTTCTGATTGCTGGTTTTGGTTGATAAGCTTCAATATCTTTATGTAAATCTGTTTGATAAATTAAATCCATTTCTATAAAATTTACGGCAAAGAATACACCTGTAGCCCAGAAACGAATTTCTAAATTTTGAACGTTAACATCTATAAAAAATTCATGTTCGGTTTGATGACGATTGTAAATCTTCTCTTCGTAGATTACCAGAGCTTTATTCACTGCCACATCAAACTTAAACCAAACGTTTTCAGAATTGCTACCTTTTTGGTTCTCGCCATCGTCTGAGTTTTCCAGGTATAACTTAACTCGATATAAACCCGGCGGCAAGGTGATATAAGGCCCATAGCAAATTTGCCCGTAATTCCCTGTCGGGCTAACTAGCTGTTGACCAGTATGTGTTTGAACAAGCTGTCCTGAAATTAAAGTATAATCTTCTGGGTTAATTCTGAATTTTTCCAGCGCCTCTAAGTTGCTTAAAAAACATTTCTTGCTGGAGAATTCTGGAGCAAGCTCTACTAGCTGTCGCCATTGTGCGATCGGCTCTTCCAGATTACCCCTTTCTGCCAAACTTTCACAAACTTTTAGCAGATTTTGAATTACTTTGTCTAGTTGATCTTTTACTTTTATGGTTTCATTCTTAAAAATATTGACTTGATAATCAACTTGTTGTAAATCTCCCCCTATTTTAGCCATCAGTGCTGTCTGTCTAGGCTGAAGAAAATGCCGATACTTGAGGATGTTGTTTCTTAAAAATTCAGGCACGTCTTTCCCCTCTATGTCTCTGACATCGAAATAAAACTCACCTGATGATTCCATCTCCCCCGTAGGTCTACAAATATCATACTTCAATTTTTCTAATCCCCTTGCATCAGAATCGTCTACTTCGGCATGAGCAAAACTTTGTAGTTTGTAACTATTTGATAGGGGAGTTCCAAACCAGGTAAATGACCAACCACCTTTAGCTATGTAGGGGTATGCAAAATTGCGAGACTCATTAATGTACCCAGCCTTGCTGTCGCTAGCCCAATTGCCGGCATCTGAACGTCTGACTTGGGTAGCCGTTCTTTGCTTTAAATTTTTATATTTACAAGCGACTGTTCCACACCACCACTCGCTTTGTAAATTCTCTAAGTTGTGGGCATATAAATAATGGGTAAAAATTACAAAATCGTTATTTGAGAGCAATTGTATTGCCTCATTAATTTTATCTTTTCTGGGGATCTCGTCAGCATCACTCACTAAAATAATATCTTCGTCTTGACATTCAAGTTCTATCAAAGCCAAGCCAATGCAGTCCCTCTGGTAATTTTCAAGAGGCCATCGATCGTTGTTTTGGACTTCTGGCATATCATCCACAATGTAGTGGATAATTTTATCTTGATACTCAGCAAACTCATGGATAAACTCTTTATAGTATAAAGGCTTTGGTTGTCCACTATGAGTTTTCGTCGCTTCAACCAAAATAAATTTATCTACTACATCCTTTAATTCCTCTATTCTAATTTTCAAAATATCTATTTCATTAAAAAAAGGAAAACAGTCATATATACGGGGTTGCCTTACCACAGGTTGCAGACAGATTTCAAGGTTTTCTTGGTTTTTTGAGGCTGTAACACTTTCTTTTGTGATTTTTAAAGCCTGCTGGAAGGAATATATTGCCCTGACAATATTAGTTTTTTTAATACTATTGCCTAGTTTTAAATAATAGTCAACCGCCTTGGGATCTTTCCCCGGCTGATAAACTAAAGTAAATTCTATGAAATTCACAGCAAATAATTTACCCATCGCCCAAAAGCGAACTTCTAAATCTTTAACATTTACGAGGTCTATAAAAAACTCTGGTTTCTGCTGGTTGGTATAAATATTTTCCTGATACACCACCAAGCTTTTATCCATCGCTACATCAAGTTTGAATCCAATAATTTCAGAATTTTCTCGTTTTTGTTCTGAAGTTAAATGGGGGAATTCACAGTCAATTATAACTCGATATAAGCCATCGGGTAAAGTAATATAAGGACCATAAGACACTTGCCCCTGGTTTCCTTCTCTACTGACTAACTGCCAGCTACTGTCGGTTTGAAGAAGCTGTCCTGAAATTAATGTTAACTGTTGGGGATTAATTCGGACAGCTTGACTCTCTTCTAAGTTATCGCTGTTATGAGGTTGAAGCTCTAGGAGATTGCGACAAGCTTCCACGTCATTTGGATTTAGCTGTAAGGCGCGGCGATAAGAAGAGATCGCCCCTTCCAAATCCAACTGAGTTCGCTGTTGCAGCAATTCCCCCAGCTTATACTGAATCCAATCGGTCTCTGGGTTAAGCTCGCTGGCACGGCGATAAGCGACGATCGCCTCATCTAGCTGACCCAGTTTTGCTAAACTATGCCCTAACCCACAGTAAGTCCCGAAATGTTCGGCATTGAGTTCAATGGCCCTGCGGAAAGCAACAACCGCTTCCTCCCACTGTTCCTGTCGATCTAAAGCATCCCCTAAGTGATGATAAGACCAAGAGAAATCTGGGTTGAGTTCTATGGCGCGACGGTAAGAGGCGATCGCCTCCTCATATTGACCGAGTTTTGTCAGAGCTTCCCCTAAATTGTGGTGAGACCAAGAGTGGTCAGGATTTTGCTCAATGGCACGGTGGTAGGCGGCGATCGCCTCCTCCAGATTCCCTGACTTTAGAAGTTGATCGCCTTTCTCTAATTCAGTTACAGCCGACTCTGCGCTCATAAATCGATTACTTTTTTTGTTAGTTTATCAAGAAGAGAGTTTAAACTCAACAGCGTTCCACCCGGCAACACTCGCTCCATTGTACAATGAGTAGCTGTACCAGCACGTCGCAGGGCGCTAAATACTAAACTGTGATTCCCATATCTAATTTGAAGTCCCATAATGCGGGTCGCAAGCGCCTGCCAACAGTCATCAACAGTGAGCCAAACTTAACCAATCCAGTCTCGCAAATGGCCACCGAGGCCCAGTGTCGATCGGATGCATTCTACTATTGGTGTGAGCAAACTCGTCTTCCACACGAGCCCATCTTCCATCGAAAACTGTGGGAGTACGCCTACATCCTCCAGTGTCTGTCCGAGACGGGCATGATGTCACCGGGTAGGCGCGGACTGGGTTTCGGCGTTGGCAAGGAACCGTTAGTAGCAGTAATGGCCGCTCGCGGCTGCGATATAGTCGCCACAGACCTAGATATAGACGAAGCGACAAAGCAAGGATGGGCCAGTAGCGGTGAATATGCAGCAACGCTTGAGGCGCTTAACGATCGCGGCATCTGCCCCCCCGAACGCTTCGCATCCAAGGTGAGTTACCGCGTGGCAGATATGAACAAGATAGATGCGGATTTGGTCGGCTTCGATTTTGTCTATTCGTCTTGCGCTTTCGAGCACCTCGGCTCGATCGAACTCGGGCTGCAATTCGTCAAAAACAGCCTTAAGTGCCTGCGTCCGGGGGGAATAGCAGTACACACCACCGAATTCAACGTTTTGTCTAATGACGCGACGATCGATCACCAACAGACTGTACTGTTTCGACGGCAGGACATCGACAGACTCGCAGCAGATTTGACAAGCCAAGGACACGAAATAGTCCTCAACTACAACACTGGAAGCGGGCCATTCGATCGTCACATAGATGTACCGCCCTGGTCGGGGATACACTTAAAGCTTCAGTTGGAACAATATGTCACAACATCCTTGGGGCTGCTCATTCAAAAGGCTTCATAGATTAAATCGTTTTTCAATCATATTCAGACATTTCTACTCAGCCAAAACCAAGACGAATGTTAAATCATCAACTAAATAATTCTTTGGGTGTAAATTTAGCCGGTCATATAACCGGAGATTTTGGGCTAGCGGAAGCGGCTAGAGGAAATCTCAGAGCCCTAGAAGCAGCCAGAATTCCCTTTGCAGTTAAGGATCTAAAAATAGATTGGCTACCCAACTCCGATACCAGCTACAAAAAATTTTCCGACGACAATCCATATCCAATCAACATTATCCAAACCAACCCCAATTGGGTTGAGCAGATTTTAGCCGGGTACTTTCCCGGCATTGGTTCTGAATATTTCAAAGGCAAATACAATATAGGTGTCTGGCTATGGGAACTGCCCGTATTTCCCTCTGAATGGCAGTGGGCCTTTGATTTATTTGATGAAATCTGGACTACCAGTAACTTTTGTGCAGAAGCATTTGCGACTGTCTCCCAGGTTCCTGTGCTGAAAATTCCTGTTAGCATTGCCTTCCCGCAACCATTATTAACAAGAGAGAACCTCAACTTACCCAAAGATAAATTTATTTTTCTATTCATGTTTGACTTTGGCAGTTCCTTTGAACGGAAAAATCCCTTTGCCACCGTCGAGGCATTTAAACGAGCTTTTGGTAAATCTAATCCAGATGTTTTACTCGTTCTCAAGTTTGCCAATGCTCATCTTTTTCCGCAACGGCGACAGGAACTAATGGATTTGGCTGAGGGTTGGTCATCTCTTCAGTTTATAGACGGACATTTGCAAAAAGAAGAGATTCATGCTTTGGTTAATAGTTGTGACTGTTATGTGTCTTTGCATAGGGCTGAGGGCTTCGGTTTAACAATGTCTGAAGCTATGTACTATGGCAAACCAGTAATCGCCACAGCGTATTCATCTAATATGGAATTTATGAATGTTGGCAATAGTTTTCCGGTAAAATACGAGCTGGTGACAACAACAGAAGATTATGGGGCTTACCCCAAAGGCAGTGTGTGGGCGGAACCAGATATCGATCATGCTGCGTCTCTCATGCAGTCTGTATTTGAGAATTATCAGGAAGCTCAGAAAACAGGAAAAATAGCAGCCAAGGAAATCAGAGCTTTATTAAACCCTCAAGCTGTAGGTATAAAAATAAAAAATCGCCTTGAATTTATCAGGGCACATCTAAATCATACCCAGTTGTCAAATCGGTTCCATGAACTTCAGACAGAAAGAGATTTATTGGCTCGTCAAGCCCAAGCTTGGAGGCAGACAGCATTACAGGTACAGAAAGAGTTAGCAAAATACTCTTAATTTCAACGATAATAGCGCTGAATTTTCAAGCATTTATTCGAGATATTTCTTAAGTAAAAAACGAACAATGTTAAATCAAACAATAGATTCTAATTTCGGCATCAATTTTATCGGGCACCTGAGCGGTGAATATGGTCTGGGAGAAGGTTCGAGGGCCACTCTCAGAGCGATCGAAGCTGCTGGCGTTCCCTATGCACTCAAGGATATTAAGGTAGATTGGCATCGAAATTTAGATAACAGCTACACAAGTTTTTCCGAGCAAAATCCCTATCCCATTAACCTGATTCACACTCTGCCAGAACCCGTTGTTTTCAACATGGTCGATCGCGAATGCTTTAAAGGTCGATACAATATTGGCTTCTGGGCTTGGGAACTGCCGATATTTCCTCCTGGGTGGCTGTACGCTTTTTCTTTATTTGACGAGATATGGACTTATAGCAATTACTGCGCTGAAGCTATCGCGCCCGTATCCCCCGTCCCTGTGATTAAGATGATGTCCAGCCTTGAATTTCCCGAACCGTCATTTGATAGAGAAGCATTAGGATTACCCCAAGACAAATTTATCTTTTTGTTCATGTTTGACTTCCACAGTACCATAGGTCGCAAAAATCCCTTTGCTACTTTGGAGGCATTTAAGCGAGCTTTTGCTCAATCGAATGAAGATGTCTTACTGGTACTCAAGTTTTCTAATGGCAGCTTTTTCCCCAAAGAGCGAGACCAACTCAAAGCGCAAGCAGCAGGCTGGCCAGTTCATTTTATAGATGGGCATTTAAAGAGAGAAGAACTTCATGCTTTAGTTGCCAATTGCGACTGCTATGTTTCCCTGCACCGGGCCGAAGGGTTTGGTTTGACAATGGCGGAAGCGATGTACTACGGCAAACCCGTAATCGCCACTGGCTACTCATCCAATATGGAATTTATGAATGTCGGCAATAGTTTTCCAGTAAAATATGACATAGTGACGCTGACAGAAGATTATGGGCCTTACTTTAAAGGTAATTACTGGGCAGATCCCCATATCGATCATGCAGCATCCTTAATGCAGTATGTTTTTGAGAATCCCCAGGAAGCACAACAAGTAGGAGGAAGAGCAGCTCAAGAAATCAAGTCTTTACTGAGTCCTCAACTTCAAGGCATCAAAATCAAAAATCGGTTGGAAATCATTAGAAACAGGATGAACCAATCTACAAACTGGTCCACTCGCATCCATCAGATGCAGCAAGAGACGGCTTTGGCACACTCCCAAACCCAAGTTTGGCAGCAGACAACACAGCAAATTCAATCTGAACTAGCGCAACACCACAGGCTTGCTAAGACTTAAAAAGTTTAATGTACTGTAGATCTTTGTTATTAGGAGTTCAATCATGTTCAATAACACAAATTTTAAGTTTGGAGTTAATATTATCGGTCATGTGAGTGGCGAGTTTGGTTTGGGCGGGGGTGTGCGAGGGACTATCAGAGCGATAGAAGCAGCTAATATTCCTTTTACAATCAAGGATCTGAAAGAAGATTCGCAACGCAACTTAGATTCTACATACACCAATTTTTCCAGCGAGCCTTCTTATCCCATTAATATCGTCCATACCAACCCGCACGAATCCTTGTTGAATTCTATCGATGCGGAATATTTTAATAATCGCTACAATATTGGTTTTTGGATTTGGGAACTTCCGGTATTTCCTGATATTTTTATGGGAGCTTTTAATCGATTTGATGAGGTGTGGACTTACAGTAATTACACTGCTGAAACGATTTCCGATGTCTCGCCTCTTCCCGTTGTCAAATTACCGCCTAGCATTGATTTACCGCCCAATGAGTTGGACCGAGAAGCTTTAGGATTACCCAAAGACAAATTTATTTTTCTGTTCATGTTCGACATGGGTAGCGGTTTTGAGCGAAAAAATCCTTTTGCTACTATTGAGGCGTTTAAAAAAGCTTTTGGGAAGTCTAATGAAGATGTTTTACTGATTATTAAGTTTCGACCTCATCATTATTATCAAAATCAGTACGATCAATTAAAAGCAATGACAGAAGACTGGTCCTCTATTCAACTTATCGAAGGGCATTTGAGCAAGGAAGAGGTTCATGGCTTAGTAGATAATTGTAACTGCTATGTATCGCTACATAGGGCTGAGGGTTTTGGTTTGACTATGGCGGAAGCAATGTATTACGGCAAGCCAGTCATAGCTACGGCTTATTCATCCAATACCGATTTTATGAATGTCGGCAATAGTTTTTTGGTGAAATACGATTTAGTGGCAACGACTGAAGCTTATGGACTTTACCCAAAAGGTAGTATCTGGGCTGAGCCGGATATCGATCATACAGCTTCGCTCATGCAGTATGTTTTTGAAAATTACCCGCAAGCACAGCAAGTAGGAGCGAGAGCAGCTAAGGAGATTAGGTCTTTATTCAATCCAGAGGTTATTGGTCAAAAAATTAGACATCGCCTGGAATATATTATGAGGACAATAGAAGAGAAAAAGTTGTTTGAATCGCAAGCTCAAGCTTGGAAGCAAGCAGCACTGCTTGCTCAACAAGAATTAGATAGAGCAAAATTTTAAGTTCCGCACCCTCGCACTTAGGAAGGAAACATGGTTTTTAAGAGTTTCTTTCCTAAAGTGAAACTATCTCCAGGCATGAAAAGTTGCTCGCCCCGTTTGCGGAATAGGGAAATCTACTAAGCTCACTAATTCGACTTTGCTAAATCCGGCAACTTTCAGCATGGCTATCACGGCTGCTGGATTTGCCCCACACCAATTAGTTGGATCGTTAGCAAATTCTGTACCGGGATAAAACACCATAGCCGGTCTGTCTTCTGAAAAGAGTTCAACCGTTGTTTCCAATATCAGTTGATTTCCAGTGACGCTAAAAACTTTCTCTAAAGAGAGTAGGGGGTGACGCATATGGTAAAGTACGCCCAGGCACAGAACTAAGTCAAAAGTCCCAATTTTATCTGGAGAAATATCGAGTATATCTATTTCCAGAGCTTGTACTTTTGAATTGAGAGCTCTCCGTGCTAGATCGAATCCCGATTTCCCATCCCAGCTATGCCACGCATAGGAATCCGTTGCGAGAACGCGACTAGCACCCCGACGCTCTGCTTCAAATGAGAAAAAACCATTCCAAGTACCTATGTCAAGCACAGTCATTCCATCTAGCTTTTCAGGCATTTTTATCCTAAGTAGTTTCTCCGCGCTATCATCCTGTCCAGGTGTTATTATTCCGTTCCCCAGATCGATCTGATGAAACCAATGTTTACTTGCTACTTGTTCTTTCAATTCATCTATACTCAGGGGAACTACTTGAAAATCATCTACAGGGGGAAGAAATTCTTTCACCATTTCCCTATTGGGCATTGTGAAGCTTGTCATTAATTCGCTGCCCCTCTCTTCCTCTGGAAGGCGCTGCTGAAATTCATGGGCCTCAAACATCTTTTTTATAACAGTGGCTCGGCTCAAACCTAACTTTAGTTCATTTAACCAACCTTCTAATCCATCAGGATCAGCTTCGCGCTCAAAGATTACCCAATAGGCCATCCAGAGATAACTTTTGTCGTTTTTCGCATGAGTGGATAAAGTCTTTTGGATGGATTCTTCCAAGCGTTTAGTTGCTTCAGGGTTCATGGTAGTTCCTCTAATCTTGTTCATATTATTTTAAGGCAAGTAGGTTCTATTAGCCTGTATTAAATTACCAAATACAGGCTCAATTGCACGGAAAATTAGAAAATCTTGGGTTCTAACTCTAAGGCGTGACGGTAACAAGAACTCGCTTCATCAATTTGCCCTTTCTTAGTCAAAACTTCACCCAAATTATAGTGGAACCAAGAGAAATCAGGCTTAAGTTCTATGGCGCGGCGGTAACAAGCGATCGCTCCTTCGACATCTCCTTGATGGCGCAACATATCCCCTAAATTGTTGTGGATATACGGATCGTCAGGTTTTAACTCGATCGCGCGGCGGTAACAGTTCATCGCTTCCTCCCGCTGACCTTTTGCACTCAAAGCATCGCCTAACAATTGGTAAGGTTTATACTCATTTGGTTGAACCTCAATAGCGTGGCGGTAACAAGCGATCGCCCGCTCCATATCATTCTTTTGCGCGAAAAGCAACCCCAACTGCAAGTGCGCCTCACCGCATTCGGGATTTACTTGCAACGCCATCTGATAAAAGACGATCGCCCCATCCGGCCAACTGTGCCGCACCAAAGCATCAGCCAACTCAACATAAAGGTCAGCATCATTCGGCGCAATCTCCAGCGCCTTGTGATACAACTGCACGTCATCACGATTCTCCTGAATCGCCCGCCGGTACAAACGCATCGCCTCCTTCAAATCCCACTGCGATCGCATCCTCAAAGCATCAGCCAACTTTTGCGAAAGCCACGGCAAATCCGCCTGAATCTCCGCAGCGCGACGGTAAGCGGCGATCGACTCATCCCACCGTTCCAGCTTCTCAAAAGCCGTTGCCATGTTGTAATAAGTCCACGGAAAATCGGGATTCAACTCGGCCGCGCGCCGGTAAACATCGATCGCTTCCTCCCACCTTTCCATTTCTAGCAACACGTCGCCCAACTTGCTCTCAGACCAGAAGAAATTCGGATTGATTTCGTTAGCGCGCCGATACGCAACAACCGCCTCATCCCAGCGTTCCAAATTCACCAGCGCTTCAGCTAGATTGTTGTGCGCCCAAAAATGGTCGGGATTGAGTTCGAGCGACCTTTGGTAAGCCGAAATTGCCTCATCCCACCTTCCCAGCTTAATCAGCGCGTCTGCTAAATAGTTGTGCGACCAACTGAAATCAGGATTTAACTCTGTTGCTTTCCGGTAAGACTCTACAGCTTCTTCCCACCGTTCCAACTTCAGCAACACATCTGCTAAATTGTTGTGAGACCAGCTAAAATCTGGATTTAATTCGATCGCCTTGCGGTAAGCATTTACAGATTCCTCCCACCGTTCCAACTTAACCAGCGACTCAGCTAAATTGTTGTGCGACCAAGAAAGATCAGGATTGTTTCTAATAGCATTGCTGTAAGCATCTACCGCCGCTTCCCACTGTTCTTGACCCTTAAGAATTTCGCCCAATTCGTGATAAGCTGCGCCAGCATTTGGGTTCAACTCAACCGCGCGCCGGTAACACTCAATTCCCTTATCTACCTTACCTTGCTCGATCAAAGTTTTGGCTAAATTCTCGTGTTCCTCAGCGGTGCCCGACTTTGGGTCGATCGCAAATGCTCGATACCAAGCCTCAGCAGCCGCCTCCGGCTTGCCTAACTGCGTCAACAGTTTCGCAAAATTGCGGAAAGCACCGGCAAAATCAGGTTTCAGGGCGATCGCCTTTTCGTAAGCAGAAACCGCTTGCTGCCACTGTTCTTGCTGCGCGCAAATGCTGCCGTAATTAGCATAAGCTTCGGCAAAATTTGGGTTAATTTCTATTGCTTTGACATAGCAACTTTTAGCTTCATCAATTTTGCCACCAGCTTGTAGGGCGTTGCCCAGCATTTTGTATAGAGGCGCTTCCGGCTTAATTTGCAGTGCCTTCTTACAAGCTGCGATCGCCTGTTCCAATTTGCCCTGAGCAAAATAGCCTTCTGCCAGTATTTTGTATGCTTCTGGATCTTCTATATTAATTGTAGAATTAACTGCCTGCTGCACTGGCGGCTTAACTGCCTGCTGCACTGGCGGCTTAACTGCCTGCTGCACTGGGGTAGCTGCGGGCTGCTGCTTAACTGCACCGTTTGTCGCAGTTGCACCCGCCAAAGTTTGCTCTCCCTCGCTGCCATTTCTCGCATTAGCTGCGTTCAGTTCAATAGCTTTGCGATAATATGCTGTCGCTTCCTCTAACTTGCCTTGTTTTTTGAGCGCTTCGCCCAAATTTTGGTAAGCTGTCGCCACATTAGGATTTAATTTTATGGCGCGATCGTAACAGGCGATCGCTTCGGGGAATTTTTCCTGCCGAAAAAAAGCGTCGCCCATATTCAAGTGTTCCCCCGGCGCTACTTTTTCCGGTTCCAAACTAAATGCTTGATACCAGCACTGCTGGGCTTCTTCCGGTTTGTTAATTTGTCCAAATACTTTTGCTAAATTCCGGTACACTCCCGCGAAATTCGGCTTAATCGCGATCGCCTTTTGATAAAATCCGATCGCCTCCTGCCATTTTTGCTGCAGCGCGCCCAGGCTGCCCAAATTCGCATATACTTCCGCAAAATTCGGTTCTATTTCAATCGCTTTAGCGTACCAGTGCCGCGCCTCTTCCATCCTGCCTTGAGCTTGCAGCGCGTTGCCCAAAGTCTTGTAAGCTGGTGCAAAATTGGGGTGAATCTTCAAAGCTTGCTCGCAGGATGCGATAGCTTCTTCTATTTTTCCTTGGGATAAGTATATTTCTCCCTGTTGGTTAAATTGAACCGCTGTTGATTCTGTATTCACTGTTGATGGCATATGGGCGGCGGCTCCAGAGGCAGGAATTAAATAGGGTAGTCAAAACGTTTCACAATTATACTCGCGTTTGACACTAACAGTACCGGACTTGTTCCCCCAATTCTTAATTTTTTTGACTCCCGGTGCTGGCGAGGAACCGGGATTCTCGGCTAATTTTTTGATTTTACGGCTAAATATCTAAGAATCAGTACGGTTTCTGGCCCATTTGCGCGCTCGTTGGGACTCTTGTAGCTAAAGAGTCGATCGCCCGTGTTGTAAAGGAAAGTAAACACTGCGGGTGCTTGCTTGTGGGATGCTTGCTTGTGGACGGGGCCAGGGAGATTGCACCCTTTTCTATAGGCTTTTTAGCGGCGGGCTAGAAGCCCAACCCCTACTCCCCACAAGAAAGTCATTCACTCTTTGTGGAACAGGCCGAAAAGCCTGTTCATAAAAGGCTAATTGACAATGGTGCAAGATGTGCGATCGAACCAAAAGGAGAAGACCCTTTTTAACAAAAAACGATCGCCCTTTTGGGAGAAAGCGATCGCCCTTTTTTTTCAACAATTAATTAGTTAACAACTATTAGCAATTACTAATCACTCTGCTGCTGCCTCTGCGTCTTCTTCTGCGTCTTCGGCTTCAGAACCTGCTTGAATTCCCAGCACGCTAACAACCACCTGATCGGGTTCCCCGAGAGCTTCCACTCCTGCAGGCAAAACTAATTCGTGAATGTGCAGCGCATCCCCAACCTTTAAATTAGAAATATCTACTTCTATGGATTCAGGAATGCTGTCAGGTTTGCACTTAACTGCTAGTTGCGTCAGCACGGTATCCAAGATGCCGCCTTCTAATTTGACGCCGACAGCTTCGCCGACAAAATTCAGCGACACTCCAACTTCCAGGCTGTCTTGAGTTGCCACGGAGAAAAAGCTCAGGTGGTAAGGATAGCCCTTCCAAGGATGAACTTGAACTTCCCGCAGCAAGGTTTTTCCGCTCCAAGAGAGGTCGGGAATGCTGAGGTCAATTAGGGCATTGTTGACTACGTGCTTTTTGAGCAGGTGTTCAACTGTTTTGGCTTTGATGGTAAGGGAAATGGATTCAGATCCTTTGTGACCGTAGAGGACGGCGGGAATCAATCCAGAGCGGCGGAGGGCGTTAGGTTTGCTGCCTTCTGCCCGCTTTTGACATTCTACTGCGAGTTCCATTTTCTGACTTTCTGTTGATTGTTTTTACATTTTACCAGAATTGTGATATTGTGATCGCGCTCAATTAAATTCGCTGAAGGTATTGATAATTTTCATTTTCCACGCACTTCAGCAGTTCGTGCAATTTCCTCAAACGGTAGGTTCCTGCTTGATACTCTTCTTTGGAAGGGCTATCTCCTAGTTTAGTGATGACAGCAGCGCTTTCGCGGACAATCTCATCGCCAAAAAATTCTTTTAACTTCTTACTATTACCTTTACTTAACGGCACGACAGATAACATATCCTCTTCCCCATCTATCTGTATTTTTCTTCTTACTGATTTGCCGATTTTGGAAAACTCTGACTTTGCCAACCACAAGTAAAAATCTTCCGTCAGTTCTACACTGTTGGTTAAACTACCATCCTTTGAAATAAAGCCGATGTCTAACATTATCCTTCCTCCTTAGCTTCAGATTCCCTAAATTCAGTTTCTGGGACCTTCTCAGCCCAAGCTATCCCTGCTTCGTCAAACCGCTTTTTTGCATCAGGAGAAATGGTTCCTGTAGTAATAACTCCAACAACAGTTTGTTTGTCGATAATTTTCTGAGCTTCACCTGGATAAATATTCTTTTTTGTCTTAATTTCAATGTGTGGCATGGGACTCTCTAACCATTATATTTACTTTGAATCTGCCGAATTATGTCTTTTACTCGTGAAGCGTCTTCAGGCTTAATTATCAAAATATCACCTTTTGAACTGTTTCCTTTTGTTCTTTCGCAGGGAATACCTTCTTTAGCCATTTGTTCGATTACCCACTTAATCATATCTCTATGGACTACGAGATTATAAATCATCCTATCTTCATCAGTTTCAAAGTCTTTCTTAGGCATCTAATAACTCCTTGTATGTTTTATCTAAGTGTTGGCGCGTCGAAAATCCCTGTTCAAAAAGCTCCACAAGCCTCTCAGATATTGAGATATCTTGAGCGCCGCATATTACATCAATTAGTAACACTTTATACAAAGCTTTGATATCGCCTGCCGTAAAGGCGCGGCGCTGGTAGATGCCGTACAACTTTGGCAAATCTTCTTGTTTAGTATTATGTTTAATTGGCTTATTCAAATAGTCAAGATAGGATTTGAATTCATCCCGCGATAAACTGGGATCGACAGTTTGTTTTAAAGAAAATCTACGCACTACTGCTGTATCCACTAGATTAGGCACATTAGTAATGCCAAATACTAAAAAACGCTGACTTATTGACGGTTGAAGATTGTCAAGTTGTAGCATTAAAGTTGTCATAGCTCTGCGAACAGCATCGTGTTCCTGTGCGCGACTGCGACTCATGCAAAAAGCATCTAGTTCATCCAATAATAGAAACACTGATGAACCCTCTGAAGAAATTTTACGCAAATCTTGAAATATTTGCTCTAGATTTCGTGAAGACTGCCCTAAAGCGGGGTCGAGCATTCTCCCAACGTCAACAGTATAGAAGTTGATTTCATTAGTAACTTCTTGCTTGATTTGGTCGAAAAGTAAGTAACAGAGTGTAGTTTTACCAGTATTAGGCGGCCCGTAGAGCAGAACAGACGGTACGAGATTGTAAATGCTAAACTGCTTGAGCAGAGAGTCATCAGCCGTTAGAATCGTCTTGCAGAAACGAAACAAATATTTCTGCAATTCATCTAATCCGAACAACTTTTGGTGGGCAATAATGCGTTTGATATCGCCGTGGGTCAGTTGTACTAATCCGCTGTCGCCTTTAACTAAATTGGTCATGCCGACACCGCCAAAAGTTTCAAACTGTACTGATTAAGCTTTCTCATCATTACATTTTAGCTTAAAGTCTCACGATTGTGCTACTACAGGCGTACCGTCAGCAGAGAGCAAAGCGCGTTTCGGGCCGTGAATGGGGTCTTCTACAATGATAGTTTGGTCGCGGCTCGCACCGAGAGAAACGATCGCGATCGGCACTTCCATCAAGTCTGCCAAAAACTTTAGATAATCCAATGCTTGCGGCGGCAAATCTTCCAAATTCCGGCACTCTTCCGTAGACTGCTTCCAACCGGGAAGGGTTTCGTAAATAGGTGTGCACCGAGCAAAGATTCGGGAACTTTTCGGGAAATCAACACATTTTTCGCCGTCAATTTCGTAAGCAACGCAAACTTTTATTTCTTCTAATTCATCCAAAACATCTAGTTTGGTAATTGCCAGACAGTCAAGACCGTTGATGCGGACTGCGTAGCGGCCGATTACCGCATCGAACCAACCGCAGCGGCGTTTGCGGCCGGTTGTCGTGCCGAATTCTGCACCTCTCTCGCCCAAAATTGCGCCAATGCCATCTACCATTTCAGTAGGGAATGGGCCTTCTCCGACGCGGGTTGTATAAGCTTTTGCTACGCCAATTACGCGATCGATCGCTGTCGGGCCGACTCCGGTTCCCACACAAGCCCCACCAGCGATTGGATTGCTCGAAGTAACGTAAGGATAAGTACCGTGGTCTAAGTCTAATAAAGTGCCTTGCGCGCCTTCAAACAGAATATTTTTCCGCTTGTGAATTCCCTCATAAATCTTCAGGGAACTATCTACTACGTGCGGCCGCAAACGTTCCGCATAAACTCGATATTCATCAATTACGTCTTGCGGATTTAAAGGCGGCAAATTGTAGAGTTTTTCGAGAAGGACATTTTTACAATTAATCGTCCATTCCAATTGTTCTTGCAACCCGTCCAAGTCCATTAAATCGAGCATCCGAATGCCAGTGCGTTCCGACTTGTCGGCGTAAGTAGGGCCAATGCCGCGTCCCGTCGTCCCAATTTTATAATTTCCCCGCTGGGTTTCCGATGCTACATCAATTAATCGATGATAGGGCATCGTGACGTGAGCCGTCTCCGAAATCATCAGCGAGGTTGTTGAAATATTCAGTGCCTCTAGCTGATCTAACTCTGCAATTAAAACTTTGGGGTCGATGACCGTGCCGCAGCCGATAATACACTCTTTATCAGGGTAGAGAATCCCGGACGGAATTAAGTGCAGCTTGAAAGTCTGACCGTTAACTACCACGGTGTGACCCGCGTTGACGCCCCCTTGGTAGCGGACAACGATATCTGCGGATTTGCTGAGCAAATCGGTAATTTTGCCTTTTCCTTCATCGCCCCACTGGGCGCCGATTACAACTACGTTAGCCAAGGGTTTCTCGCGTTCTGTTCAGGTTGACACAATCTCCGATTATGTACGAATGCGCCCTAAATGTCAAATAAATTTTTGTTACAATTGAGAGACTTGAGGCTGTATTGCTCTCAAAAACCAACTTCCAGCCCTATCGGGGGACTTGGGAAGGGAGAGTAGGAGAGGGGAAGAATGGGTGAGGATTTGACGAGTTTTTAGGGGAATCCCATGTGCAGCTTAAATGTGGAAGAGTTTACCGGCTGGAGGTTGTTGGCTAGTATTTGGGAAAACCCGGTTTCTGACCACTGATGCGTATAGGACTAAATTACAAATTCTTCAATCCTTCAATTCTTCAATCCTTCAATTCTTCAATCCTTCAATTCTTTCAATCTAAAATCTAAAATCTAAAATCTAAAATCGCATGACTTTACACGCTGAGTTGCACCGCCATCTGGGTGGTTCTGTCGTTCCTAGGGTGCTGTGGCGGTATTTCGATCGCCACAATGCTGAGATGGTTAATCGATTTCCGAAATACTCGGAGTTTGAGGAGTTTTACACTCGTCCGCGCAATACTCTCAATGAGTATTTGGAACTGCACACGCTGGTAGAAAGCGTTCAAACTGTTGAGACGTTGCCTTATTTCATCTATCGGTTGATGCGGGGCGCTTACGTCTTTGAAAATATGGCTTATTTGGAGTTGCGCTATACGCCTTATTTGCGGACTCCAGAACATTTGGATCAGTCAGAACGCATTGATTTGATGGCAGAAATTGTACAGGTTGTGGGCAAGGCAAGTCAAATTAGCGATTGTCCGATTGTTACTAGCCAAATTTTGTGTATGCACTCGCGTTTACCCTATGAGGTGAATCGGGCGATCGTAGATTTGGCGGCCGGGATGGGAGAATATGTTTGTGCGATCGATATAGCTGGCGGCGATGATTGTATTGGCGAGCGTTTGGAGGAGTTTGTCGGATTGTACCAGTATGCGAGGTCGATCGGCATCAAAACTACCGGCCACCTCTACGAAACAACCTCTGGCTGTTATCCCGAACTTTTGCCCTATCTGATGCGTATCGGCCACGGGATTCAAATTCCGTTAAAATATCCCGAACTGCTGCCAGAAGTCGCGCGCAGGGGTCAATGCTTGGAAGTTTGCCCGACTACCTATCTCAAAACGGGGACGTTGCAAGATATGCGCGAATTGAAGGTTGTGTTCGATCGATGTTTTGAAGCTGGTGTCGATATTGCCATTTGCACCGACAACGCGGGATTGCACAACGTGCGATTGCCTTTCGAGTACGAGAATTTGTTAACTTTGGATATCATTGATTTTCGGCAATTGCAAGCGTGTCAAGAAGCTGCTTTCCGCCATGCTTTCGCCTGGCCCTACGGGGAGCGGCCTGTGAAAATGCTGACCGGTTTGTTGCAGCATGAGTCTGTCGGTGCGATCGTGAATTAAGATGCGATCGTGAATTAAGATGAGACGGCGGTTGAAACCGTGTCTACACAAAGGAAGTCCGCCTCCGCGGACTGAAGAAAATAAGGTAATTTCAACCGCCCTCCGATCTTCAACCCGCGGAGGCGGGTTTTGTTTGTATAGACGCGGTTTCAACCGCCGTTTGATCGGAACCGTATTGAGTTATATTTGGGAAGCAGAAGCATCAATAAAAGGATAAAAAAACATGACAAATATGGACGCTTACTGGATGCCCTTCACTGCCAACCGACAGTTTAAAGCGAATCCGCGAATATTGGTTTCGGCAAAAGATATGCACTTTACAAGCGATGATAACCGCTCAATTTTAGATGGTACTGCGGGGCTGTGGTGCGTGAATGCAGGGCACGCCCGCGAGACAATTGCCGAAGCAGTTAAACAGCAGGTTTTGCGTTTGGATTACTCCCCGGCTTTTCAGATGGGACATCCGGGTGCTTTTGAATTAGCGGAACGTTTGGTAAAGATGATTCCGGGCAATTTCGATCGCGTTTTCTTTACTAATTCGGGTTCGGAATCTGTGGAGACTGCTTTGAAAATTGCGATTGCTTATCACCGGGTGAAAGGTGAAGGAACTCGCCAACGATTAATCGGTAGGGAACGCGGCTATCACGGCGTTGGTTTTGGGGGAATTTCTGTCGGCGGTATCGGTACAAACCGCAAGTTTTTTGGCAGTTTGCTGACGGGAGTCGATCATTTGCCTCACACTCACAATCTCGAACACAATGCTTTCAGCCGCAAACAACCGGAATGGGGAGCGCATTTGGCGGATGAATTGGAGGGGATTGTCGCTTTGCACGATGCGTCGAATATTGCAGCGGTAATTGTGGAACCGGTGGCTGGTTCTACAGGTGTTTTGATTCCCCCGAAAGGTTATTTGGAGAGGCTGCGGGCGATTTGTGACAAATACGGAATTCTGCTGATTTTTGATGAGGTAATTACCGGATTCGGGCGCCTCGGCTCTAGTTTTGCTACGGAATATTTTGGGGTGGTTCCCGATATTGTGACGGCGGCAAAAGGGATAACTAACGGTACGGTGCCGATGGGGGCGGTGTTTGTGAAACAAGGCATTTATGATGCTTTTATGAATGCTCCTGAAAATGCGATCGAGCTTTTTCACGGTTATACTTATTCGGGTCATCCTGTGGCTTGTGCGGCTGCTTTGGCGACGCTGGATATTTATGAGGAAGAAAGGTTATTTGAACGGGCCGATAAGATGGCCGGTTACTGGGAAGATGCGGTGCATTCTTTGAAGGGGGTGCGGCACGTAATTGATGTCCGTAATCTGGGGCTGGTGGCAGGTATTGAGTTGGAATCTATTGCTGGGAAGCCGGGGAAACGGGCGTTTGATTGTTTCTTGCAGTGCTATGAAAAAGGGTTGCTGATTCGGACTACGGGTGATATTATTGCTTTGTCGCCACCGCTGATTATTGAGAAGGAACATATCGATCGCATTGTGGAAATTTTAACTGGGGTTTTGCTGGAGATGGAGTAGGATTAAAAGGAGATTTTGCACCATTCTCTCTTAACAGGCAAGATGCCTGTTCCACAAAGAGTGAATTTATTGTGGGGAGTAGGGGTTGGGTATCCTGCCCGCGATTAAACTCACTCTTTGTACTATTTTTAAGAACAGGCAAGATGCCTGTTCCACAAAGAGTGAATTTATTGTGGGGAGTAGGGGGTGGGCATCCTGCCCGCCCAGAGAAAGCTTATTGAAAAGGGTTCAAAAAATTGAAAAGCGCTATAATAATTGACAACTAACGACGAATGACGAATAACTATGGTGCAATTAACTGCAAAAATCTCTGCTAACGAGTTAGCAAATTTGGCTGTAGATTTGATTCGGAAAACAGGTTGCGAGTACGGTGATGTGCGTTTTTGCAGTTACCGAAGGCAGAATCTTTACGCGCGCGATCGATCTTTAAGTCAACTGTCAGATAATGTAAGTTCCGGTTTTGGCGTGCGAGTCCTTCTAGACGGCGCTTGGGGGTTTGCCGCCAGTCACAGCAAAACACCGGCAGAGGTTGCCAGAATAGTCGCTTTGGCTGTAGAAATCGCTAAAGGCAGTCGCTTAACTCAGAAGGAACCGGTGCGGTTAGTGCCTGTCGAAAAATATGTTGATACCTACATTACTCCCATCGCCATTGACCCTTTTTCTGTACCCGTTGGTGAGAAAGCTGAACTGCTGCTAACTATCAACGAGCAACTGCTAGCACACGGCGCACAAGGCATCAAAAAAGCTTCTTCTTTTTTGCAGTCCAGCCGCGAAGACAAGGTTTTTGCTTCCACAGAAGGCTCGCTAATCGAACAAACAATCTACCGCAGCTATCCGGGTTTTGACTGTACGGCAATTGCGGGCGGCGATGCCCAAAGTCGCAGTTACGATCGCCCGCCGCTGAATATCGGTTACGAACATATTAATCCCGATGATTTGTTGAGTCAAGTCGAAAGAGTTGCCGCCGAAGCTATTGAGAAAGTGCGCGCTCCCAAAATCCCTGCTGGTATTTGCAAATCCCTGATTCTTAAGCCGACAAATTTGTTTTTGACAATCCACGAATCGGTAGGACATCCAACTGAATTAGACCGGGTTTACGGTTACGAATCTAATTTTGCTGGCACTAGCTTTGCTACTACTGATAAGTTAAATAAACTGCAATACGCTGCACCTTGGGTGAATTTTAAGTGCGATCGCACTCAACCGGGTGGCCGCGGTACAATGGGTTACGATGATGAGGGCGTAAAATCACAAGATTGGTACGTTGTCAAAGATGGAATTTTAGTTGATTATCTCACTGACAGAGAGACGGCTTATCGCCTCGGACGGGGTAGCAGCAACGGTTCTGCTTACGCTGACAGTTGGTCGAGCGTGCCGATGGTGAGAATTCCCAATTTGGGATTGGAGCCGGGCCCGGATGGCGGCAGCCATACTGCTACTTTGGCAGAGATGATTGCGGATACGGAAGACGGGATTTTAATCGACGGTATAGGTAGTTATTCGATTGACCAGCAGCGGCGCAATTTTCAATTCGGCGGCGATGCTTTTTGGAAGGTGGAAAAAGGTAAAGTTGTCGGTATGTTGAAGGATGTAACTTATCAGGCGATGACTACTGATTTCTGGAATCAAATAGATGCGATCGGGCCAGCTTCGGAGCTGGTTCAGTGCGGTACTAATATGTGCGGAAAGGGCGAGCCGATGCAGGTTGCTCAGATGACTCATGCTTGTGTGCCGGTGCGAGTGAGGGATATTCAAATAGGGGGAAATTCTTAATGAGATTGTAGGTTTTTAAAGTGAGAATTATAAAGGAGCTGTAGGGTGCGTCGCCATCAAAAATCCTCAAAAAAATCTAAAATATCGCAGCGACGCACCTTACTAATTATGACAATTGCGTCCCGGACTGACAACTTAGATGCCCGACAGCTTACTCTCAAACCCAAAAAGGAGTCTCGACGTGAAACTTGAACTTTACCAGCGTGTAGCATTGTGTCGGGATATGCCGCTATATCAGCTAAAAAAAGGTGATGTAGCCATGCTAGTCGATCGCGTACCTCATCCAAGGGAAGGCGAAGATGATGGCTGCGTTCTAGAAATATTTAATGCTTTAGGAGAATCGATTTTAGTTGTGGCTGTTTCTCCTTCAGATGTGGAACCTCTGCGAGCAGATGAAGTGTTAGCAGTACGCTCTTTAGTACAGGCGAGTTAACCGTATTATTGCGGCTAAACCTATTTTTAAATACAACAAATCTTTCGCGACTTTAGCTTATGCTCGTAACAACATCGCCCGCAAATTTAAGTGAAGACCAAGCCTTATCTTTACTAGAAAAAGCAGTCAAACTATCCAAAGCAGAGGAAGTATTTGTAAGTCTCTCTACTGGCGAGGAATCTCTTTCGAGATTCTCGGAAAATCAAATCAGCCAAAATATCAGCAAAACTGTATTTAGCCTGAGCATTACTAGCTATTTCGGTAACAAAAGCGCCTCTGCTGCTGTTACAGAATTTGATGAAGATGCGATCGCCTCCGCAGTCAAGCGATCGGAAGAATTGGCCAGAATTGCGCCGGCAGACCCCGAATGGATGCCGCTGCTGCCGCCTCAAACCTACGATTTGCGATCGCCCGCATTCGACGCAGCAACGGCAACTGTATCGCCTCTAGCGCGGGCCGAAATGGTGCAGCAAGCGTGCGCCAGATCCTCCCAGGGGGGCGCTCATGGTTCGGGCACTTTGAGCACTGAGGCGTCGCTGTACGCGATCGCCTCGTCAACCGGACTCCGCGCCTGTAACCAGTCTACAGAGGCGGATTTCAGCTTTACTGCTCGCATTGAAGACGGTTCTAGTTGGGCTCAGAGCACTGCTTGGAGTATCAACGAATTGCCGATCGCCCAATTAGCAGAACAAGTGCTCGATCGGGCGATCGCATCCCGCAACCCGCGCCCCATCACTCCGGGCGTTTATCCGGTAATCTTTGACGGCGCTGCTTTTGCGGGCTTGCTACCGTGGGTGATTTGGGGGCTGGATGCGAGGGCGGCGGATGAGGGGCGATCGTTTATGTCGATCGCCGATGCAGAGGGAAAACCAGCGGGAAACCGCGCGGGAGAACAACTTTTTAGCCCGTTAGTGCAAGTGCAGCGCGATCCGGCTCATCCTTTGCTGCGATCGAATACTTTTTTCGGCGACGGATTGAGCAATAACTATTTGGAAATCATCAAAGATGGCGTGCCTCAAAGTTTGTCTTATTCCCGCTACTGGGCCGCACAAAAAGGCAAAGAGGCAAAAGGTGCTTATTACCCGATCGTAATGACAGGTTCCGACCAAAGTTTAGCAGATTTAATTGCTCAAACCGAGCGAGGAATTTTTGTCAGTCGAGCTTGGTACGTGCGCTACGTCAATCCGAAAACATTGGAAGTAACGGGAATGACTCGCGACGGTACTTTTTGGATTGAGGATGGCAAAATTGCTTACCCGATTAAAAACCTGCGTTTCAATCAAGTTTTACCTGATATGTTGCGCGATGTGGATGCAGTTAGTGCGGTGAAGCGTTACGGCGGTAGTGTCGTGCCCGGAGTGCGCGTGAAAGCTTTTAATTTCACGAGTATTACTGACAGTTTGTGAGTTGCAGCGGTGAGGTGTGCGGAAACCCACCCGGAGGAGTCTGAATTATTCATATCTCTCTTCTCTTTATCTGCGTAAATCCGCGTCCATCCATTGTCATCTGCGGTTAATACATTCTCTTTTTTAAACCGCAGATGAGGGCAGATAAACACAGATTAACGCAGATGAATTAGAGCAATTTCGGTTGCAACTTCCGTGATTGTTGACTGTTGACTCGATTTTACAATTCCGATGGTACCGGATTTGATATAATTTAGGGCGATCGATAAAAACCAATTCCCAATTACCAATTCTCAATGAATCAATATTTTGCTACAGTTGCGCGCGGTTTAGAAAGTATTGCCGCCCAAGAATTAGAACGTTTGGGGGCCCAGGATGTCCAGCCAGATTTTACTGGGGTTTACTTTGCGGGCGATCGCGCTTTATTGTACCGCGTCAATCTTTGGTCTAGAACAATTTTTCGAGTGCTAATGCCGATCGCCGAATTCCGGTGTTACAACTCGGATATGCTCTACCGCGAAGTGCAGAAAATCCCCTGGGACGAATACTTATATCCCGAAAATACTTTAGCAGTAAACTGCACCGGCGGCAACGAAAAGTTGAACCACACTCACTTTACAGCTTTGCAGGTCAAAAATGCGATCGCCGACCAACAGCGCCTTCAATTTAACAAGCGTTCTAATGTCGATGTAGAGCATCCCGATTTGCAAATTAACCTTCACATTCATCAAGATAGAGCTATTTTAAGTTTAGACAGTTCTGGCGGCAGTTTGCACCGCCGGGGATATCGACCGGCGATGGGGCTTGCTCCCCTCAAAGAAACCCTAGCGGCGGCTTTGTTGGAGATGGCAGAATGGACGCCAGATTTGCCGTTTTTAGACCCGATGTGCGGTTCTGGAACTTTGCCTTTGGAAGCGACTTTAAAGGGCTTGAATATTGCACCGGGATTGTTTAGAGAAAAGTTTGGATTTATGAGTTGGCGCGATTTTGACGAACCTTTGTGGGATAAATTGTGGGCCGAAGCTGAAAATAGTGAGTTACCGGAACTGAAAGAGGTGATTGCAGGGTGCGATCGCGATTCCGATATGTTAACTCAAGCTCGCACGAACGCGCAGCAAGCCGGTATTTCCGGTAAGATTCAGTTTGCTCAAACCGAATTATCTCAGTTGGAAGCACCCGCAGACAGAGGCGTTCTGATTTGCAATCCTCCCTACGGAGAGCGCCTGGGAGATGCTAGCGAATTAGGAGATTTGTACAAGATGTTGGGGGATATTTTCAAGAATCGTTTTAAAGGTTGGAATGCGTTTATTTTGACAGGAAATAAAGAGTTGGGTAAAAAGGTGGGACTCAGGACATCGCGGCGTATTCCGGTTTTTAATGGATCGATTCCGTGTACTTTGCTCAAATATGAGCTGTATTAGGGAAGGGGAGTGACCAAAAAGAAGAGGTACTAATAGTAAAGGAAAAAAAGAATATATGCCGAATTACATGGCTCAACAATAATCAAATTAAAATAGTAATTTTACATTTGAATATATTGTTTTCTTACCTGGAATATCCTGTCAGGTAAATTAACCACAATAGTTGTAGTGGCGGGTTTCACAAACAATCTGTAATTCACATCCATAATATCTATAAACCCGCCCAGCCCGATCGACAGAATTTCATTACGGGAAATTCAACGGAAATGACATAACATCTACACCGGCAACAAAGAAACGTGAGCGGAAACAATCTTCCACCCTTGAGGAAACTTCCGCCACATCTGACTCTGCCGCCCCAGTCGCACCACTCCATCCATTACACGGCGAAATTCCAGCGTCACAGCCGCCGTGTCTGCATCGAAAGTCACGACTTTGAGGTTGAACATTTCTCGATCGACATTTACAGGCGATCGCCCTTTGCGAAAAGCCCTCACCTCATCGCTCCCGTACAGGTTCTCCGTCACCCCAAACCGCACGACTTCCGGCGCATCCCAGAACAAATTATCGAGAGTTTCAATATCATTCGTACAAAGAGCTTTTTCGTATTTTAAATATAGTTCAGTTAACTCAGCCACCACAGCAGAATCATTGATAACAGTCATTCGATTTTAGATTTTAGATTTTAGATTTTAGATTTTAGATTTTAGATTGACACCACGGATAAATCCGGGGGCTTGAGGATGCAAGGATTTTGGATTTTGGATTGATTCCACAGATAAATCCGGGGGCTTGTACCATCAAGAAATTATTGGTCATAAATTGTAGATTTTAAAACTCTTAACTTTCACAAGTTGTGTTTGCACTAAGGAATAAAGTCCTTATTGCAAACACAACTAATTACTGGAAATTAATGCTCAATTTTCAGCGAGATAATCTTGTCACCTTGGCGGATAGCATTGACGACAGACATATCCTCAGTTTTGCCAAAAGTTGTGTGAACTCCATCTAGATGAGACTGGGGAGAATGGCAAATAAAGAATTGGCTGCCACCCGTATCGCGGCCTGCGTGAGCCATCGATAAAGTTCCTGCCAAATGTTTGTTGGAGTTGATTTCGCACTTGATTTTGTAGCCGGGGCCGCCCGTTCCATTGCCTTTTGGACAGCCACCTTGAATCATAAAGTTAGGAATGACTCGGTGAAAAGCCAATCCATCGTAAAAACCTTTTTCCGCCAAGTCAACAAAATTCTTCACTGTGTTAGGCGCATCCGCATCGAACAATTCCAAATTGATTGTGCCTTTGTCGGTTTCCATAATAGCGCGGGTCATGATTTCTCCTGGCTTCCTAAAATGAGTGTGTTGCCTGCGTGTTAATTGCGGACTTCGCTTTTATAACGACAGGTTTCAAACTGTCGTTATATTGTGGCTTTCAGAAGTGTAGCATATTCCCGCAACTCTCATAGGACTTATGTGCGCTTTCTGAGGAAACCCGGTTTATTGCGATATTTCTGGTTAGCAAAGCCAATATTTTCGGAGACACCGAGTTTGTTACCCTCTGTCATATTTTAATTGTTGGTCACTTGCGGGCGATCGGGTTCTTCCTGAATATCGTTCATATTAAAAATGAAAGGAACCCGACTCGAACCTGCGCCCATCACCAGCACTTTTGGCATCTGAGCGCCGCCGCTTCTCCAAGCTTCGATCGCCTCTTTTTGCAGCACTAAATCGCCGCCTTGAGCCTTCAAAGTTTCAGCCAAAAGTCTTTGAGCTTCCGCCCTACCTTGAGCGCGGTTAATGTCAGCTTGAGCCTGTTGTTCTGCTTCTTGAGCCACATAAACAGCCCTTTGCGCCCGCTGTTCAGCAACCTGTTTCTCCTCAACCGCTTTCGCAAAATCTGTGGAGAATCGAATATTAACAACGCTCGTATCGAGTACGATTACATCATACTTTGATAGCCTTTCCTTCAGCGCAGTATCAAAGTCTCGCTTCAGTTCACTTCTTTGAGTAATAGATTGTTCGGCGGTTCTCAGTGCAGCGGCTGTTTTAAATGCTTCTTGCGTCTGAGGAGCAATTATTTTTGAGACTATATTCTCCAATGTTCCTTGAGTCCTTCGGACATCAACTATTCTCGCAGGATCGAGGCGAAAGTTAATCGCAAAACTAGCATTTAAATCCTGAAGGTCTTTAGTAGCACTCTGGGCGGGAACTTCAAATTTTTGCACTGTTACATCGTACACATCTACCTTGGAGATCAGCGGGGGTCTGAGGTGAAACCCCTCTAACAATGCTCCATCTGTGGCTTTTCCTAAAACGCTAACCACCCCTGCTTCGCCTGGATTGATGACGACAAAAGAGTTTAATCCGAGGAGTAGAGCGCCTACTAATAGAATTCCTGCGAGTGCTGATGATATGCTCTGGAAACTTTGACTTTTCAAAATACACGCTCCTTTGTGATAATTTCATTATAATGGTTAAATAGATTCGGTTGCCTCTAAAGTCTAAAATATAAAATTAAAATCTAAAATGGATGGGGTTGCCTCTCAAATCTAAAATGGATTGGCTGATGAGCAAAATTGTTAAATATCCTAGAACTTATCACATCGAAGGTTCGCGTTTGCAACCGGGTGATGAAGACCTCGACAGCGTGCCATTTAGCGTTTTGAGCGATCGCCCTGTAATTATAGAAGAAAAGGTAGACGGCGCTAATACAGGCATCAGCTTCGCACCAGACGGGCAAATGCTGCTGCAAAGTCGCGGCCACTATCTCACCGGTGGGCCGAGGGAAAAACATTTTAACTTATTCAAACAGTGGGCTTTCAGTCTCAGCGGTGTGCTGGGAGAAGTGCTGGGAACTCGCTACATTCTTTACGGCGAATGGCTTTATGCGAAACACACTGTTTTTTATGATTTTTTGCCGCACTATTTTATGGAATACGACGTGCTGGACTTAGAAACAAATCAATTTTTGAGTACAGAATCCCGCCGCAAGTTGTTAAGCGGACTGCCGTTAGTGTCAGTTCCCGTGCTGTTTTCGGGAGTGCTGAAATCGCCCAAGCAAATGATGCAGTTTCTGGAAAAATCTAATTTTATTCAGCCGGGACATTTGGATCGGTTGCGTTTATACTGCCGGGAATTGGGATTAGATGAAGAACGATGTTTGAAAGAGACTGACAAGAGTGATCGCATGGAGGGGCTGTACCTTAAAGTCGAAGAAGATGGCATAGTAAAGGCGCGTTACAAATACGTGCGTGCCAGCTTTTTAACGGCTATTAAGAATGCGGAAGGACATTGGCTCAATCGCCCTATTATACCCAATATTCTGCGTCCCGGCGCAGATTTATTTAATTTTAGTTTGTAAACTGATATCTTGCACCATTGTCAAGAACGGGCAAGATGCCCGTTCCACAAAGAATGAATTTTCTTGTGGAACAGGCATCTTGCCTGTTCCTAAACAAGTAATTGAGAATGGTGCAAAATGTGAGTAAAGTAAAAACTGCCGACCATTGGCGTCAAATTTCCACGCTCTTTCCCGAAGTCCGGCAGGGGTTTAAACCCCTGACTCAAAGCTAAAGTCCTCTTCAATAGGACTGATGAGTTGTTCAGTCAGATCCAACAAGTAAAGTTATGAATGCACTGTTATCGCCCTCGGCAACTTGGACTTTTCCCTTTTGTCCCGAACCGCCCGATTGGTTCCTGGATTGGGACAGCATTCAAAATCATTTCGATTGGATTCAAAACTTAAAAGGATGTCAGCAAGACCCGATTTATCACGCCGAAGGAGACGTTTTAATTCATACCAAAATGGTCTGCGAAGCATTAATATCTTCCCCAAATTGGCGGCAATTACCCGTGCAAGAACGATCGATACTTTTTGCGGCCGCTTTGCTGCACGATGTCGCCAAACCAACCTTTACAAAAATCGAAGCCGATGGCAGAATTAGCTCAAAAGGTCACGCCCGCCAAGGTGCGAGAATGGTTAGACAAATTTTATCTCAATTCGAGCCGCCTGTGCAGTTTGAGATTCGGGAAACCGTGGTGGCGATCGTCCAATTCGGCAGTTTACCCATCTGGCTGATCGACAAACCCAACCCGCAGCAGTCTGTAATTAAAGTGAGTCAAGTTGTCCGCTGCGATTTCCTCGCACTTTTAGCCGAAGCAGACGTGCGCGGCCGCCACTGCGCCGACAAACAAGAATTACTCGATAAAATAGAACTATTTCGGGAGTTTTGTCAAGAAAATAATTGTTTGGATTCTCCCCGACAATTCCCCTCAGCACACAGCCGATTTATCTACTTCCGCAAAGAGAACGGAAACCCGGATTACGAAGCATTTGACGACACTAAATGCGAAGTAATTTTGATGTCGGGCTTGCCAGGAAGCGGTAAAGATTATTGGATTCGGAAAAATCTCCCAGATTTGCCAGTAATCTCGCTGGATGCACTGCGAAAAGAGATGAATGTCCCTCCAGACGAAACCCCAGGAAATGTGGTGACAGCCGCCAAACAAAGAGCGCGCGAATACATGAATGAGGGGCGTTCTTTTGTGTGGAACGCCACGAATACAACTAAACAAATGCGGCAGCAATTAATTAATTTTTTTGCTGCTTATCAAGCGCGAGTTCGCATTGTTTATCTAGAAGTACCTGTAGAAGAAATATTGCAGCGGAATCGATCGCGCACAGCAACACTACCGCAAGCAGTCATTCGCAAATTAGCTGCGCGGCTGGATATTCCAGACATCACAGAAGCCCATCAAGTCGAGTGGATCGTTAACAATTAATCTCCCTTTTTACCTCAAACTGTTAGAGCCCCGACTTCTTAAAGAAGTCGGGGTTCTGGATATTAGGTTTGGGGTTTCCCTTGATATCAATGAGTTTGATAATTTTCCTCAGTCCAGCAGCGCGGCAGATTTTCACCGGAAGGAAAGACTAAATTACTTTTTGGAAAAGTTGCTTTCTCTTGCTCTTCTTGACCAGCTTGATTTTTTCCCGACACTTCTTGTTTTGTAGGGCTGATTAAAGCATCTACATCGAGGATTTCAATCAAGTCGCCTGATTCTTTTTCTTGTAAAAGCATAGTTTCTCCTTGAAGGGTAAATGCGAGTTAGGGTTTGAGGACAACTTTGATGCAGTTGTCTTTTTTGTTTTTGAAAATCTCGTAAGCGTGGGGCGCTTCATCCAATTTCATTCGGTGCGTAATTACGAATGACGGGTCAATTTCGCCTTTTTGAACGCGATCGAGCAAAGGCCGCAAATAGCGGTGAACGTGCGTTTGTCCCATTTTCAGGGTCAAGCCTTTGTTGAAAGCTGCACCTAAAGGCACTTTGTCAACGAAGCCGCCGTAAACGCCGGGAATTGACACTGTACCCCCCTTGCGACAGGCGAGGATCACTTGTCGCAGGGCCGTAGGTCGATCGCTCTCTAACCGCACGGCTTGCTTGGCTTTGTCGTACAAAGCGTCGAGACCGGTGCCGTGGGCTTCCATTCCCACCGCGTCGATGCAAGAGTCGGGCCCGCGTCCCCCCGTCATTTCGGTGACGGCTTCCCCGGCGTCCATTTCTTCATAATTGATGATTTCAGCTTTGGCCGCGGCCGCCATTTGCAAGCGTTCCGGTACGCGGTCGATCGCAATTACTCGATCGGCCCCCAGCATAAACGCGCTTCTGATCGCAAACTGTCCGACCGGCCCGCATCCCCAAACAGCTACTGTATCCCCCGGCTGAATATCGCAGTTTTCGGCCGCCATGTAACCGGTAGGAAAGATATCGGTGAGGAACAATACTTGTTCGTCAGAAAGTCCGTCGGGAATTTTTAAAGGGCCAACATCTGCAAACGGAACTCGCGCGTATTCTGCTTGACCGCCTGCATAACCGCCTGTTAAATGCGAGTAGCCAAAAAGTCCAGCGGGGGAATGACCGAACATTTTTTCAGCCAGCCCAGCATTGGGGTTGGAGTTGTCGCACAGCGACCACAAATCGCGGTTGCAAAAGAAGCAACTGCCGCAAGAAATAGTAAAAGGAATCACGACGCGATCGCCCTTTTTTAAGTTCTTGACTTCGCTGCCGAGTTCGACTACTTCCCCCATGAATTCGTGCCCCATGATATCGCCCGATTGCATTGTCGGGATGAAGCCATTGTAGAGGTGCAAATCAGAGCCGCAGATTGCTGTAGACGTGATTTTAACTATCGCATCGCGCGGATTGATAATTGCTGGGTCTGGTACATTATCAACTCGCACATCATTTGCTCCGTGCCAGCAAAGAGCTTTCATTATTTTTTTTCCTCTATTTAACTACTAGCTAGCAGATTTTTGATTCTAAATCTTACCTTTACTAAGCCGATAAATTACTCGCTTCGATGTTTTTAATTCTAAGCATATAAAATATTTTATCTCTCTATCCGAGGTATAATTTAAAAATCTATCTTTCGGCTGTTTTAAATAACAAAAATGTAAAGTTTATGCCCCTAAAATGCGGAAACTTTGACCTTATTGTGTTAACGCCCAACCTTTATAGCAAGCACGCTCGACGGTTAAGACGTTCCTAATTGCTGAAATCATTGCGGAAGATTGCTTCTTCTTTCTTTTTACGGTGAGCGAACTTGAAAGGCTTTCAACATCTGCTATAACAGTTAATAAGGAGATGGATGAGTTTGCTTTTGTGACTCGCCGATCCCTATCCTCTCACAATAGATAAAATATCCGCCCTAAGTCTCACTGTAGCGGCTGCTTGGACTCACATTAGATAAGTAGCGACATAAAAATTCTCAACTAAAAGCAAGTTTATCGATTATTAAGTAGGGTGCGTGACTTTTGTATAGCTCAACACTCTTCACCAATATTGACAATCACGCACCCTGCTTAAGGAGGATTAATCGTCAAATATTGTATATTAGTTATAGCTAAAAGCCGAGCTTGCGCTAAAGTTGTTAAAGATTAAAATTTATCGATCGCCTTTTATGCCTTACACTGCATCTACCCCAACAGACCCCAATCAACCCAACATCCGCAATGCCGACCACCGCCTACTAGAATTCACCAAGCTAACTCCGATGATGCAGCGGTATGTGGAAGTGAAAGAACAGTATCCCCATGCACTTTTATTGTTTCGAGTCGGAGATTTCTTTGAGTGTTTTTTCCAAGATGCAGTTACGATTTCGCGCGAATTAGAACTTGTTTGTACTAGCAAAGAAAGCGGCAAAGAAATCGGCAGAGTGCCGATGACAGGAGTGCCGCACCACGCCCTCGATCGCTACACTTCAATGTTAGTAGAAAAAGGCTATGCTGTGGTAGTTTGCGACCAAGTAGAAGATGCTTCGATTGCAGCCAAAGAAGGCCGCCAAGTGAAGCGAGAAATTACCCGCATTCTCACTCCCGGAACTTTGACTGATGACGGAATGCTCAAACCCCGACAAAATAATTTTTTAGCAGCAGTCGTCATCGCTGGAGAACATTGGGGATTGGCTTATACAGATATTTCTACGGGAGAATTCGTCACTACCCAAGCAGACAGTTTAGAACAATTAACCCTAGAATTGCTGCGCTTGCAGCCTTCGGAAGTTTTGGTACCGACTAATGCGCCGGATTTGGTGACTATGTTGAGGCCCGGAGAGAAATCCGAGCATTTGCCCGATTGTTTGCCGAATTCGTTTTGCTATTCTTTGCGATCGCAAATTCCGTTTAGTTTGTCCGAAGCAAAACAGAGAATCCTGCAAAAGTTCAAAGTGCGATCGCTCGAAGGTATGGGATGCGGCCACCTTTCCCTCGCAGTGCGCGCCGCCGGCGGTTTGCTGCAATATATCGAAGAAACTCAAAAGGAAAAAGCAGTTTCTTTGCAAAGATTGCACACTTACACTCTCACCGATTTTCTCATACTCGACTACCAAACCCGCCGCAATCTCGAAATTACTCAAACAGTGAGAGATGGGGTTTTTCACGGTTCGCTGCTGTGGGCTATAGACAAAACCAGCACCGCAATGGGAGGCCGCGCTTTGCGCCGCTGGGTGCTGCAACCTTTGCTCAACATTAAAGGCATTTGCGCCCGACACGACACGATTCAAGAATTAGTAGAAAATAACGCCCTGCGCCAAGATTTGCAGCAGTTGCTGCGCCAAATTTATGACATCGAAAGACTGACAGGCCGCGCCGGTTCTGGAACAGCTAGCGCGCGGGATTTGGTCGCTTTAGCTGATTCTCTGGGAAAACTGCCGGAATTAGCCTCGATCGCAGCCCAAGGGCGCTCGCCCTATTTGAAAGCGCTGCAAAATGTACCGCCAATTTTAGAAGAATTAGCAAGTAAAATTCACGCTCATTTAGTTGATGAACCGCCGATTCATTTAAAAGAAGGAGGTTTGATTCGATCGGGAATCAATCCTATGCTAGATGAAATGCGCCAAACTGCATCAGCAGACCAAGAATGGATTGCAAATTTAGAGGCAACTGAGAGAAAGCGCACCGGAATTTCTAATTTAAAAGTAGGCTACAATAAAGCTTTCGGCTATTACATCAGCATTACAAAATCGAAAGTAGACCAAGTGCCGAAGGACTACACCCGCAAGCAAACTCTCACCAATGAAGAACGTTATAGCACTGAAGAATTAAAAGAAAGGGAAGTGCGAATTCTGACAGCGCGGGAAGATTTAAATCAATTGGAATACGATATTTTTGCTAAAGTGCGATCGGAGGTAGGAGAACACGCCGAAATTATTCGCAACGTTTCCCGCGCCGTGGCGGCGGCGGATGTTTTGTGCGGTTTAGCAGAAGTAGCAGTTTACCAGAATTACTGCCGCCCGACTATGACAGAAAGCCGGGAAATTAAAATTATTGAAGGTTGTCATCCTGTGGTGGAAAAGTCTTTGCCGCCGGGATTTTTTGTACCTAATTCTGCTTTTTTGGGTCGGGAAGAATCGCTAAACCGCCCAGATTTAATTATTTTAACCGGCCCGAATGCTAGTGGCAAGAGTTGTTATTTGCGGCAGGTGGGTTTGATCCAGTTAATGGCGCAGATGGGCAGTTTTGTGCCGGCGAAAGCTGCGAGTTTGGGAATTTGCGATCGCATTTTTACCCGCGTCGGTGCAGTAGATGATTTGGCAACTGGTCAGTCTACGTTTATGGTAGAAATGAACGAAACTGCCAACATTCTCAATCACGCGACGCCGAAATCATTGGTTTTGTTAGATGAAATTGGCAGGGGAACGGCGACTTTTGACGGACTTTCGATTGCTTGGTCTGTGGCGGAATATTTAGCAACTGAGATTCGGGCGCGGACAATTTTTGCGACTCACTATCACGAGTTAAATGAGTTAGCTTCTATTTTGGATAATGTGGCAAATTATCAGGTGACAGTGAAAGAGTTGCCGGATCAAATCATATTTTTACACCAAGTTCAGCCGGGAGGCGCTGACAAATCTTACGGGATTGAAGCGGGGAGATTGGCCGGTTTGCCGCCGTCGGTGATTGACAGGGCGAGACAGGTGATGAAGCAGATTGAGAAACATAGCAAAATTGCGATCGGGCTACGGAAAGGTGTTAAAAAAGATGGTAAAAAAGAGTCGGAGGGCGAACAGTTGGATATTTTTGAGGATTGAAATTTTAGGTGGTAAAAAAATTGGTAGTAACTTCTATATTGCACCATTTTCAATAAGCCTTTCAGGGGCGGGATCTCCTGCCCAACCCCTACTCCCCACAATAAAATTCACTCTTTGTGGAACAGGCATCCTGCCTGTTCTTGAGCATGGTGCAATATCTCAGTTACTACTTTTACTACAAACCAGGAACTCTCCAGCAACTCTAACGCCCATTTTGCAATTTTCTTACCTCTTTGTGCACGCTCATCCCTATTTCCAGAGCCGGCCAACTTGCTCAATCAGTTAAAAGCGCGGCGTAAAAAGTCGAGGGCGGACTTGGCGGACATCAACGCTATTCTGGGGCTTCTAGCTGTAGAGTACGGCTCAAACCCAGTCTAGGTATGGATTGTATTCAATTTGTATTCAAACGAGGCTAATTGTCTCCAATTTGTATCCAATTTCTAGTCAACTAGACCCCCCGACAACCCAGAAAATCAGCAATAAAAAACCTCAAACCGTTGATTTATCGTTGGTTTGAGGTTTTTATAGAAGTAAGCGGGCAGCGGGAATCGAACCCGCATAGTTAGCTTGGAAGGCGGTAGGAGGGAATCCGTAAACCGCTTGTCCAATAAGGATTTCTAGCAAAATGTTTTTTGGCGTCTACTGTTACCGTAGTCAAATCGTAGTCAATTCGGTAAAATTGGTCGATCGAGTTTGAGTAAAAATACATGACTAAAACTCCTAAATCGGGCAGTAAAGCTTCTTACGGTTCTGTGGTGGTAGCAACTCGCGAGGGGAGACTGCGGTTACAACTGCCAAGACATTTGTACGGGGGAGAGCAAAAATACCTGTCTTTGGGGATGTCCGATACCCCTGAAAACTGGGAACTGGCAGAAGCTAAAGCACAGTTGATTGAATCCGACATCAAGTTTGAGCGGTTTGACCCCACACTCAAAAAGTACAAGTCACAGACTCACCTGACTGTTATTGAGACAGTCAAGCCTAAGCCGGAACTGACACTGACTCAGTTGTTCTCTAAATATTTGGAGTTCAAGAAGCCAACACTCAAGACAACAACATTCAATTACATGGTGACGGGCATCCAGAGCTATATTGACCGCTGTCCTTACCAGCCTCTGTCAGAGGACAGCGCTTTGCAGGTACGCGCTTGGTTGTTGGAGGATACGACTAACAGCATGACAAAGCGGGTTTTAACCCATCTAAATGCAGCGGTTAAGTGGGGGATTAAGTTCAAAATCGTGAAGGGTTTAACTGTCTCCCCGTTTGAAGGGATGTCGAAAGAATTGCCCAAGCACAACTGGGAAAGTGACCCGGAACCTAACGCGTTTGCAGCACAAGAAAAAGAGCTGGTATTGGAGGCTTTCAAGAATCACAGAGGGACTTGGAATGGGAGGGGAGAAACCGGGCAAAAGTTTTGTTTTTACTACCCGATGGTGCAGTTCTGGCTGCTGACTGGATGCCGTCCCTCGGAAGCTGTAGGATTGAGATGGTCTGACATTGCCCCTGACTTTTCTCACATTGTGTTCAACGGGAGTATACAGCACCCAAGTGGTAAGGAGACAAGGGTTGACGGTAGTAAAAACAACAAACGGCGTAAATTTCCTTGCAATCAAGAATTGGTTCAGTTGTTGAAAAGTATCAAGCCACAAAACCTGACTGACAAGGATAGGTTGGTTTTTCCATCACCTATCAAGGGCGGGGCGATTAACTACAACAATTTCAGTAAGCAGGTATGGCATAAATTGGTTGACCCGATTACTGAAAAAACCAGGCAAAATGAACAGGGTTCTAAGACTACTACGCCTTACTCTTGTCGGGATACTTTTATCAGCGAACAAGTTGGCAAGGGTGTACCGAGTGCGGTTGTTGCTAAATGGTGCGATACCTCGGAAAGGGTAATTAATGCTGTCTATTTAGATAGCAAGATTTTGGAGCATTTGCGTCCGCTTTGATACTGTTAGAATGTTGATTCTACAGGCAACTTTTGCAAAACAAAACTTTACAGTCCCGGTGTTGACAAGGGATTGTAAGTCTGCAATCGTGAGTAACTAAGGAAGATTGATGCGCGACTGACTAGCACTGGAAATGCTAATCAAGTCACGACTTCCCCAAACCGTTATCTCTCAACGTTTGGAGCCTATAAATTATGCCACTTTCAGCCGATTGTCCTAACGGACGATCGCAACTCTTAATGTTTCCCCGTCGCGAGTTATTGCAGAAAATCGCATCGGCCGCTTTGCTGTTTTTTGTGCCACGTTCTCGGTCAGGTTTTGAAAGCCCCAAAAAATATCCGGCCCCGAAATTCTGTATCGGCAACAAAGTCGCCGACCACTGGACTGATGAATTTAACCAGGACTTTATTGAGTACGGCGAAGTGCTTGGTATCTGCTGGCATCCTTACGAACAAGCTTGGGCTTACCTAATCAGTTGGACAAGTGGGGAGATGCCGGATTCTTCCTATCCCTGTTTTGACGAGCACTTGACTGTTGGCGGTGATTTGAGGCTTGTCAGTCATGACTAAACCCACTGTCAGCTACCGTCGCATTGACCAATTAAAGGAGATCGCCTATGACCGTGGCTTCACCAATGAGGATGCCAAGCAGTTCGGGAAGCTTTCTAAAACTGCTACGTGGGAAGCGCTGCTGGAACTGTACCTGGTTGACGGTGAATCGCTTGACACAGTGAATGTAGACACTGTAGACAGTTTGAGTGTAGACACTGTAGACACTGTAGACACAACACCCGAACCGTTTGACCCGCAAGCTGTAGACACTGTAGACACCCTCGACTGGACTAACGACGGTTCATTCCCTGTGTGCGGTTTCTCCCGCCAGAATTCCACTTTTTTGGACTGGGTTGATTTAGGGCAACTCATCGCACTCATACTCGCATCGACGGGAGTGTTTGTGCTGGCTATGTCTATGTGGCGACAAATCAATCCCCTGAATTTATTTCCCTCTCCTGTTCGCATCAACATTCAAATTGGGACAAAATTATGAGCTTACAACTGCGACTGTTTGGTGGTAATTCTGATACTGGAAAACTCACTACCAGCAATGACGGCGGACATACTATTGACAAATCAAAAGTTCTGGCAAGCACTGATGCAAGCGTCATCACACCGCTAAATCCTGGTAACTTTTCCAGCATCCGTAGTGTTCCAGTCGTGCCAGCACCGCGCTACTTTACCAAGGAAGAAGCGGACGCCATGAAGGATTTAGCAAAAGAGAAAACAGACGGTGCAAAACAGTCTAAACGCGCCTACGAAGCACTGGCAAAAGTTGAAGAAGCCGATGCTAAAGTTCACCGCCATCACCGCAAATATGAGGGTGTTGTGGCCGATAATGAACTGAGTAAAAAACGCTCAGACACTCGACTGGCTAAGCACTTGCACAGCTTGCGTCCTGGTTACGCGCGACTGGGCTTAGGGATTGATAAAGCTGAAAATGATGCCCGTGCTCGCATTGATGAAATTAAAGCCAAGTTGACGGGAGGGACTAACTAAATGAAAGCGATGTATCTGGCAAACTACTTTATTGCCGGATGCGTCGCTTTCTCCCTTTTAGGGTGGATAGCGAGTTTGCATCCGATGGCAATGAAAGCCGTCTCATTCTTGTTAGCAGCTATTGCGATTGCTTGGGGTTTGAGCTGGTTGCTTGACTACTCACTGAGCAAGTTGATGAAGATTTCAGTCACCGACTTACAAGCCTTGTTAATCGGCGGTTTAGCGATGTCGCTAATTGGTTTAGGGGTGTTTCTATGCAGCTAAAACTGTTTGTATTGAGTGCTTCCTCTGTCGTGCTGTGGTTGGTTCCCCTAGCAGCACTAGACAAAAAGCTAGACACTCACAAAGCGCTGCAAGGTATCAGTTTGTGTGCTGCAATTGCCTGTGCAGTGTCGGCGGGTAACATCGCCCGTCAATTAGCAGACGAGGGAGAGATTGAGGAATTGAAACTGAGGGCAATCAAGGCAGATGTAGAGGATGAAATCAGCACCAGCGTCTACGTTTCACAGCAACAAAGACAGCAGGAAGCCGAACTTATTCTGACAAGCCCTGGCGTTGATGTGGAAGCCTCACGGCAAGCGCTGGAAGCTATATATAGCAGTGACTTACAGGATACTGCTTCCCCTTCCAAGCATCCCGATTACCCTATATACTTGGAAGTTTGTAAGTCAAGGGAAGCGGGTAAGTCACCCACTTGGATTGTTGAGAATGTCCTCAAAATGGGAGGGCGTAAATTTTCCGAAGGCAAGGCAAAATTGCAAGATTTACTCAATCAGTTTGAGGGGGACAAGAATGACTAGACTACCAAACATCCCAACTACAGCAGCGTTAAGATTGACTGGCACTAAGTCAGAAATAGAGCTAGTATTGGCAGTTTTGCGAGGCAAGGATTTCTTCTGGAAAACTAACGGCAAGTTTTACCCGCAGCGGGGGGATGAGAGTCAGTACGCTTACTACCTCAATGACTTGCAATTGCCTCAACTGGGGGCGACAGTCCCGCCAATACCGGGGGAACCACAACCTAGACCGTGGGATGCGGTTTTGGGAGGTCAGGGCGATCGGTAGCGGTCAGGCAAAAAAGGGGGTGCAAAGGGCAAATGTCCGAAATTTCGGACGTTTCCCAGAACCCTCTCCTAGTCTGCGTTTCCCGCCAGAAAATCACTCGTCGATGTTATACATCGACGTGGTAGAGACCAGCTAACCAAATAACAGAGAAATTATGCCTACAGGAAAGCCCCAAGCCGGGATATTTTACAAAAGTGCGGCCACAGCCGTAGACCCGCCAAAATGTATCCCCATGAAAAAGTACACAGAGAAATATTTTGTTTCCCGCTTTCAGGTCAAGCGGCTATTAGCCAAAAAGCTACTATGTGCGGTGTGGTGTAAGCGACAACTCTTCATAGAGGATATTCCACCGCCGCTCTAGATCGAGTGACTCAAACACACCATTTCAAAGTGACAGGTAGAATGAAATGATGATTTTGCTAGTAGAAGACTTGAAGCAGGACAGACGGGTAGTACGATTTTTGTTTGGCGGCTCCAATGACGAGTCGCTGGCAACTCTTTGGGAACGTCAAAGGGAACTTTCGACAAAGCGGCCAGCTTTTTGGAAGTTGATCATGCAGGCTTCTAATAAAATCTTTCTGGAACAATTCAACGACACGCGATGCCTAGACAAGACTTATCGGTTTGTTGAAAGTCGAGTCAAACTTCTCCCAGAGCTTAGCCATTTACGCCGCCCAAGATTCTGCTCTATTAAAGAATATTGGGACGAAAACCCCGATACTTTTTTACGCTCCCTCAACAACCGGGTTGCGTTTCAAGAGTTTGTCGAGTGTTTGAGGCTCGATCGAGTAGAGCCTTCCTGCACGGGCCCGCCTAAAGGATTTGTGCCGCTTCCCGACGCTGAGATAGGTGGCTGTGCTCGCAATGACAGCTTAATCGCACCCGCAATCTAACTCGCGGGGCGGTCTCTCCTATGCTCTAAATTTTCAAAAACTATAAACACCAAAAAACCGCTGCTTTCAATTGAGACCTGAGCGCAACGGTTTTAGGTAATTCACTCATCCCTTAGAAAGACGAGACAAATCATCATGTCCCATAATATTAACTCGAATGACGGGCAAACTTCAAGCACCCGTGGAAATCTTGTTCGTGTAACCAAAGACAATCCTTGCCCGCACTGTGGCAAACCAGACTGGTGCTACTCGATCGGCGACCTCTCTGTCTGCAACCGCGACCAACCGCCCGCTACTGGTTGGGAAGCGACTGCGAAATCCGATCAAGATGGCCATTTTTACTACGCTCCCATCCAAGAAAAGAAAGCCATCCGTCCCGCAGGTACTCGCTACTGGGAATATCCTGCTCGCGACGGTTCCCCGCTTGCCAGGGTACGGCGGATTGATTTCGGCGACGGACGCAAGAAGGATATCAAGCAGCAGCACTGGGATAAAGATAAAAACGACTGGGTAACGGGACTGGGGAACGTTCAACGTGCGAGCATCCCCATTTATCGCTATGCCGATGTCCAAAAGGCGATCGCAAACGGCGACTACATTTTCATCGTTGACGGCGAGTCGTGTGCCGATGCTCTTTGGGCTTTAGGTTTGGCCGCTACCACCAGCATCGGCGGCGCTGGAAAATGGCGAATCACTGACACAAGCGATTTACAGGGCGCAAAAGTTGTTATTTGTCCTGACCGCGACGTACCAGGGATTGAGGATGCGGCCAAAATTTCCCAACACTTCCCAGAGGCTCAGTGGCTGTACTGTTACCCAGAATCCTGGGCCTGGAATAATCCTCAAAAGAGTCAGGGATTAGATGTCAAAGATTGGATTGACAGCGAAAAGCTCAGCGCTCAGGACATACTAAATTCTCTTACTTCTCACCCGCGCACGCGAGAAGAAGTAGTATGCCAGAAGTATGACAGTAGTAAGGACAACTACATCCCAGACATTGCACCGACTCCAGAGCAAAACTATATCCAGAAAGCTGTTGATGCGCTGTATTCTGGCGCGCCTTGGGTATCCATAGCAGGACAGCTTTTTGAGTTCACCGGGACTCATTACGAGCTGCGACCGGAAGTGACCGAGAAGCGACGCATCCTTGAGTGGTTGAGCACCTACTCTGAATTTGTGGGGGGGAAATATCGCTGCAACCGTGCCAACTCTGCCAGTTTCAAAGAGGTCTACACTTACATCCTTTCGGCTGTGGCAGTAGACCCCAACACCATCAATCCTGATGGGTTGAACACTACTAAAGGGGTGCTGAAAATTAACCCTGACGGTTCTCACTCGCTTGTTCCACATGACCCTAACCAGGTCTATACCTATGTTGGCTGCACGTATGACTCTGACATTGACGCGACGGACTGCGATCGCCTTTTAGAATGCTTGGAACCGTCGCAGCGTGAGGTATTTCTACGGACTGCTGCTGCTGCGTTGAATTTGAAGCTTGTCCGCTCCAAGCTGACGGGACGGGGTGTTAAAGGCTTGCTATGCCACGGTGAGGGGTCTAATGGTAAAGATACATTGCGAGCTGTGTTGGCCGCTGTATTCGGGCGGGGAATGACTAACAAATCGCTGTCGGATTTCAAGTCCTACGATAATGGCCGCAAGTTCAATTTGTCAGGTGTTCTAGGGGGTGTCTGCAACTGGGCCTCTGAGAACACGTCAAAAGTAAACCTAGACAACATCCAGAGCCTTAAGCAGTTCATTACTGGCGACCCGATTGATATTGAGCCCAAAGGTAAGGACAGTTACGAATACAAGCCTGTTGCTACCTTTTTTGCCAACTGCAACAAACTACCCTCTATCACCGGGGGGACGGCTGCAATTGATGACCGCTATGGCATCTTGAGTTTCAAGAAAACCTACAAGCGCAACGCTGACCCGTCTCAGGGTGAGTTAGAGGCTGACCCGCGTTTTAAGGATGACGATAACTTTATCCTTGAGCGGATTGCGCCGGCGATGCTTAACAAGATGTTGGAGCGGTTGCCACTGCTTTTGACTGAAGGGATTGACTATAAGGCGACCCGTGAAGCGATGCGGGAAGCTCAGGAAGAAAGTCGGCACTTGTGGCAGTTCGTGAGGGACTTGGGGTATGAAGCTGGTAAGGGCGATCGCGTTTACGCCAAGGACTTATGGAACGAGCTACAAGAGTGGTATCAAGAGGCGGGGATACTTGAGATTGAGTGGAACGAGAAAGGCAAGGAAAAATTAATCTGGAACGAGCTACCTAACCAGTGGGATAAGCCCGTGAAGGCTATAAACCAGTTGTACGCTCGACTTTGTGAGATTTTCCCCAAATTGGAGAAACATCGGCATACCGAGGCGCAATTAGAGGGGCAAATAATGGGAAGCGCGTACTACCTCGGCATCAAAAAACAAAAGTCTGAACAAAGTGAGAAATCATCCTCAGAATCCTCAGAATCCTGTTCTGCCGTCAAATCATCCTCAGAACTGCCTCAGAAAACGACTTTCTCTGAGGCAGTCTCTGAGGCAGTCTCTGAGGCAACAATCCTTACACAGAGAGCTTCTGAGGACTCTGAGGCAGTAAACCCAACTCTTTTGGACTTGTGCAATGGAATTGCAAAACTCTCCGACTCCGACAAGCAAAAACTGACAGAGTTACTCACAGGCGTCCCTTGTTCTGACCCTCTCAAGGCTTTCAGAGTCGGAGACAAAGTAGCTGGCAACAACCCCGAAGATTCTAGCTACAACTGGCACGGTCGCATCCTTGAGATTCACACCAGTATCAGTTGCAAAGTTGACTGGCAAGAGCGCGAAGGCAAGAAGGGCGGACGGGTAATCTCAATGCTCTTCTGTAACCTGCGGAAAATTTAGAGGCTCTGCCTGACAACTAACGGCTCAATCTCATCCCCCTTAATTGGGGGATTTTTGTGTCTACAAGTTTTGTCTACAATATGTTGACAGTGTAGACAGTTATCAATTATTGTAGACAAATACTGTATACAGGTGTCTACAATGAGTCAAAGTCAAGTCGTATCGTTCAGGGCTTCCGGTCACTTCCTGAACTGGATAGAAGCTCAGAGGCTAGATGGTGAGTCGGTAAGTCAAGCTGCACAACGCATTCTTAAGGAAGTGTCAGGTACGTCTACAGCAGTGTCTACAGTGTCTACAGCTAGCAGCGATATTGTGTCTACACCGTCTACAGATTTGTCTACACGAAACAATGATAGCGTCGTGTCTACAGATATTGTAGACATTGTAGACAAAGCTGTAAGTTCAAGTCTTGACCCCGTGATGGAGCGGATGGCCGCCATTGAGGAACGGCTGGGAAAATTGAGTGCCTGAGTGACGGCAACGATGAATCACTCAGGCAGGAATTGAAAGCGGCCAATAAGCAGCTTACAGAGTGGGATGCAGAACTGAATCAGTTGCACGAGCGCAATGGCGATTTGGGACTGAAGGTGCAGATGTTGGAGCAAGAACTCAAGGAAGCGCAGCGCGATCGGGAAACAAATAAAAAATCGGCTCCGACCGTCGCAGAATTTCCAGAGCCGGCCGACTTGCTCAACCAGTTGAAAGCGCGGCGTAAAAAGTCGAGGGCCGACTTGGCGGACGTTGAGGTGCTTCTGGGGTTACTTAGTTAGCTGACAGCTTGTTATGAGGGAACCCTGACTTACTACTGGAAGCGAGGCATTCTGCGGGGAAGGGCTGACTACGGTCAAAAAAACCGTAGTCAAACCGTAGTCAGTTGATACTCAGTTTGGTCATTCCGTAGTCAAATCGTAGTCAATTTCTAGTCACTTGGAACCCTAATTCTGTCGTATTCTAGGCAATAAAAAACCTCAAACCGTTGATTTACCGTTGGTTTGAGGTTCTTATAGACGCAAGCGGGCAGCGGGAATCGAACCCGCATAGTTAGCTTGGAAGGCTAAAGTTTTACCACTAAACTATGCCCGCACACAGAACCTAAACATACCACAAGTCTCTGGGAATTGCAATAGGCCTGTGCAAAATTTTTGAATACCTCCCTCACAGTGGCTGAATCGGGACTTGGGGCCCGATCGCCCCCTCGCCCCAAAAATCCCCGTCTCCCATGCTGCGTAAGACTTTACGGGTGGAAATAATCGTAAATTTGCTGCGCCAGACGCGGGCCAATCCCAGAAACTTCTGCCAACTGTTCGGGAGTCGCTAAACGAAGGTAGTCGATCGACCGAAAATGTGCCAACAATTGTTTTTGTCGGTGGTGTCCCAATCCGGGAATTTCATCAAGGCGCGATCGCTTCATTCTCTCGCTTCTGCGATCCCGGTGAAAACTCACAGCAAACCTGTGCGCCTCATCCCGCACCCGGCGCAATAATTGTACCCCAGGCTGCTCAGAATTAGTTGGCAGCGGCAAAGATTCCCCCGGTAAAAATATCTCCTCTCGCTGCTTTGCCAAACTGACAACGCGCAACTCTTCTAGCAAATTCATCTCCCGCAAAACAGCCACAACTGCTGAAAGTTGACCTTTGCCGCCATCTATCATAATTAAGTCGGGTTTGTCCGAGATAGTACGAGAAACGGAGGATAAATTGCTGATTTTTTTCGATTTTCCTAAATCGCTAAATTCTTCTTCCTTATTCGTTCTATCCGTTAAATCCGTTATAAAATCCGTTGCCGAACTTTCTTCTTCCTTCAATCCTCGGAATCGGCGACCGATAACTTCTGCTAAACTAGCAAAATCATCAGAATGACCCGATTTAATTTCAGGATTTTTAATTTTGTAATGGCGGTAGTGTTGATTAGCCGGCAAACCGTCAATAAATACGACGCGGGAAGCTACGGCGTCAGAACCTTGAATGTGAGAAATATCGTAACCTTCAATGCGGCGAGGAACTTCTGGCAAATCGAGGATTTCTGCTAAATCTTGCATTGCTTGAGAATTGCGATCGCTCAATCTTTGCATTCTCGCTAATTCATACTCAGCGTTGCGTTCAACCATCTCAATCAACTCAGCCTTAGTTTGCCGTTGCGGCGTCAAAATGGTAACTTTTCGCCCCTTACGATTGCTCAACCAATCTGCTAATATTTCCGCTTCTGGCAATTCGTACTGCACTGAAATTTCGCTGGGAATTTCTACAGATTCGACATTTTGATAATGTTCTTCCAACACCCGCTGCAAAATCGCTCCGGCCTCTACCCCCCCTCGTTCCCCCCCTTGCCAAGGGGGGGAGGCAAGAGAAAGTTCAGATAACTCTTCCCCCCCCGATTGTAGGGGCGGTGCCCCCGTGCCCGCCCTGGGTATTTCCGCCATAAATCCCAATCTTCCGACCAATTGACCGGCGCGAATTTGGAACAATTGGACGCAAGCGTGCTGGGTGTCTGCCGCAAGTGCGATCGCATCTCTGGAAACCGTATCATCGGGCAAAGACACTTTTTGACCCGCACTCAAAGACTGCAAACCCTTAATTTGGTCGCGAATGCGCGCCGCCGTTTCAAAGTTCAAATCTTCCGCTGCTTCTTCCATTTGGGGTTCCAGGATGTCGAGTAATTCCTGAGCTCTTCCCTGAAAAATCATCGCTACTTTTTGGATGATTTTTCGGTATTCCTCCGGCGAAGTTAACCCTTGACAAACGCCAACGCAGCGCCCGATGTCGTAGTTCAAACAAGGACGGTCTTTAAATAGCGGTTGAGGGCGCTGCCGCAGCGGAAAAATCCGCTTAATTAAATGCAGCGTACTCCGCAGGGCCCCTGTATCAACGTAGGGGCCATAGTAGCGGTCTTTTGCACTACCTGCGCGGCGTTTGCGGGTGATAAAAATGCGCGGGTATTCTTCCGACCAAGTTATGCACAAATAAGGATATTTTTTATCATCTTTGAGGAGGACGTTAAAGTAAGGTTGGTGCTGTTTTACGAGGTTTGCTTCTAAGGCTAAAGCTTCCGCTTCTGTGTCGGTGGCGATGAATTCAATTTCGCGCACTTGCTGCACCATCATCGCGATGCGGGGACTGAGATTTTGGCTTTCCCGAAAGTAGGAACGGACGCGGTTTCGGAGTTTTTTGGATTTGCCGATGTAAAGGATGCGATCGCTCTCATCGCGCATTAAATATACACCAGGAACCGCCGGAATTTCTTTGAGGCGACTTTCTAGGCGTTCCGAGTCTTTAACTAACGGCAGAGTTTTTGTGGATGGCATTGCAAGCTATCTCAGCAAAATAGAGACTGATTGTACACTCTTTTATTTTACCTTAATTCGGTCGATTTTGACTGCTGCGACCGTCGCCAAACCCACCGATTAAACTGGAAAATCAGTTACAGTATCTGAGATAAAAACTTGCGGGTGCGTTCTTCCTTCGGGTTCTGAAAAAACTCTTCTGGTTGGGCTTCTTCCACTAAAACACCGCCATCCATCAACACAATGCGATCGGCAACTTCGCGCGCAAACCCGACTTCGTGAGTCACCACCACCATTGTAATTCCAGTTTGAGCCAAATTTCGCATTACATCTAAAACTTCCCGCACCATCTCCGGGTCTAATGCTGATGTCGGTTCGTCAAACAGCATGATTTTAGGCTGCATGGCTAGAGAACGTGCAATAGCGACCCGCTGCTGCTGTCCTCCAGACAACTGTCCGGGATATTTTTTTGCTTGTTCCAAAATTCCCACTCTTTCTAACAATTGCATCGCCACTTCTTCGGCTTTTTTCTTAGGCCAGCGGCGCACCCATACTGGCGCTAGCATGACGTTTTGCAAGACTGATAAGTGGGGAAACAAGTTAAATTGCTGAAACACCATTCCTACTTCGCGGCGAATTGTCTCGATGTTGCGTAAGTCGTGGGAAAGTTCAATTCCGTCGATCGTAATTTTGCCTTGTTGGTATTCTTCTAAGGCGTTGAATGTGCGAATAAACGTCGATTTTCCCGAACCAGATGGCCCCATCACGACCACGACTTCGCCCCGGTTTACGGTCATGCTGACGCCGCGCAGTACGTGAAATTGTCCGTACCATTTGTGGACGTTTTCTGCTACGATTACTTGTTCGGGGATTGTGGGTTTAGTTTGCATAGTTTTGTCCTTTAAATAATGACGGATAATTATTGCCTGATGACTGTTGACTACTTCAGCGGAGGGGGGTTTATATATATTTGGGTTGGGAGGGGGCGGGTTTATATATATTTTGGTTGGGAGTTATATTTTGTTGGTGAACCCGCCCCTACAGACTGCGGACTAATGACTTTTTTCTAAAGTTCGTTCTATTTTGCGGCTTGCTAGGGACATTGAGTAGCAGAATATCCAATAAATGATGCCGACGAATATGTAAACTTCGGCGTATCTGCCGATATAGGATGGATTTGCTAAAACTGCGCGGGATATTCCGATTAATTCTAACATTCCGAATAGAGATAGCAGGGAGGTATCCATGAATAATCCGATGAATTGACCGCCGATCGCAGGAATGACTATTCGCAATGCTTGAGGCAGTACAATTAGAATTGTAAGCAGGGGTGTATTGAGTCCGATCGACCTAGCTGCTTCTATTTGTCCTCTGGGTACGGCCTGCAAGCCACCGCGCACGTTTTCCGCCAAGTATGCCGCACTAAATAACGTTAATCCAGCAATCGCTCTAATTACTCTATCCAATTTCGGATATTCTGGCGGCAAGAAGAGTTGCAGCATTACTTGGCCTAAAAACAAAATGCCAATTAATGGTAAACCGCGAATAATTTCAATGTATAATGTTGATAACAATCTCACAACTGGCAAAGAACTTTGTCTCCCTAGTGCTAGCAATACTCCCAAAGGAAAGGAAAGCACAATACTAATAACTGCTAAAAACAGTGTCAATACTAAACCGCCCCAATCATTTGTTGACACTTCTGTCAAACCTAAGCCGCCTTTAATTAGCCACAAAATTATTGGGAAGGAAAGAGCCCAAACTGCCGGCATCCAGCTAACCCCCCCCAACCCCCCCTTGCTAAGGGGGGGCGAGGGGGGGTTGCGGTTAATTTGCCTTCCGATGACATAGCTGGCGGCGGCTGCGATAATAATTCCTAAGAGGTAGAGGCGAGAGGTTAGGTCGATCGGCGAAATGACCGCACCCACAACCGCAGCACCGAGTATAATTAGTAAAGGCGGATTCCAAAGACGTTCTTGCCGCTGAATGTTTCCCCAAGTTAATCCTCCCAACAAGGCAATTATGGCCGTTACTATCCACAGCCGCCAGTAAGAATCGCGAGGAAATCGGCCGGCGAAAAATAGTGGCAAGTTGGCTTCTAATACGCGCCATTGAGCTTTTGTTGTTGCCCAAACGATAATTCCTTTAATTGTTTGGAAGGCGATAATTAGGCAAACTACTGTCAGAATGCTGTTGTACCAGGTACTAAATAGGTTTTTGCGCGCCCAATTCCAAGGAGTGGGCGATTCGGTGGCTGGGGGCGGTAATATGGGGAGAGTTTCCATATAGCGGTTTTCAATCCTATATTTTATTAATCCGCGTAGGCGGGTTTTGTTTGTGTAGACGCGATTTCCAATCGCCAAGGCTAAAAAAAATCATACTTATTTTCGCCGATTTATCCAATCTTCTCCACCTGGTAACTGACTTAAATGCTGGGCTAACACTGCGGGTAAATCTTTTGCGGAATGGATATAAGTCAAGTTCAATAACCTCACAGCAGTTTGAATAATCAGGTTTCTATCCATCATCTCTGCCAGTTGAAATTGAGTATAAGCACCATTCAATACTTCCTCCGCAGCCTCTGCAATCGCATCCTCAATCACCTCCTCCTCTATAAAACTCTCCCATTCATCAGAATTGATGTAATAAGATGTTTTATTATCTTTAATATTTGCCTTCTTAATTTCTCTGATTGAATTGCGAATCGAACTTGCCCAAGAACCAGTTAATCGCTGTTCAACTTGATTTTTAATCAAGTGAATCAGCAAAACATTTAAAAAAGATTGGATTTGTCGCAAAATTGCCTGTTTGCTCATTCCATCTAACTCATCGACTATTGCCAAAGCATCCGTATACCTTCCTTCCAATATGCTCTTTCTAAGAGCAATTAATTCTTGTGTCATTTTATCCACCTCCAATTTGATACTAGCAAGCCAAAGATAGTTGTGACTTATTTATTATTGCTTAATCGTGAATTCACAAGTTTTAGTTACTCGGTCTAAGCTAAATTTACTGTAAGCCATTGGACGCGATATCCTTTTATTCCAATTTAAATAGATTTAACCTCAACTATTTACCTTTCCTTAATTTGTACAGTTTTATTGTACCAATTCATGAACAGAGAAACTATCAAACTAATTGTTAGGTATGTTACCATGATAATTAACATTGCTTCGATCGCCCTTCCGGTCTGATTCAACGTCGGAGAGCCCACCACAAAATAAACGTCGGGATAAGCAACCGCAACCGCTAAACTCGAATTCTTAGCTAAATTCAGATACTGACTGGTTAAAGGCGGCACAATCACCCGCAAAGCTTGCGGCAAAATTACCATCCGCATCATGGTTCCAGACTTCAGCCCTAAAGACTTTCCCGCTTCCCACTGGCCTTTCGATACTGACTGAATTCCGGCCCGCACAATTTCTGCAATGTAACTGCCAGTATACAAGCTGAGCCCTGTCACCAAGGCGGCAAATTCTGGAGTGAATTTTAATCCTCCTTCGAGTTGCAAGGCTGGTGTCAGGCGGGGGAAATCTAGACGAAAAGGCAGATTTTTGGTAATAATCAAAGCTAAGATTGCACTTAGCCCGATCGCACCTAGAGCCCAAAACAACTGTCTTCCCGGCTTAGCTTCTTCCAACATCACCCGCGCCCGCCACATCCACAGCCCCGCCGCCGCCAAAACTCCGACAGTTAGCAAAATCACCCAAATCTCAAAACCCGGCAAAGCCACAGGCCAAGGTACAGCAATGCCGCGATTTGTCAAGTAAATCGGCCCCCTCATCTGCTGATTGTCTTCCAGTTTTGGCAGGGAAATGAAAACTGCAAAATACCAGAAAAATAGTTGCAGCAATAACGGCGTATTTCGCAGAATTTCTACGTACAAACCAGCCAAATTCCGCAACAGCCAATTGTCGGAAAGGCGCGCAATTCCCACCGTCAAACCCGCAATTGTTGCGAAAACAATCCCCAGACCCATTACCCGCAGTGAGTTAATTAAACCGACAAAATAAGCTTGTCTGTAACTGTTGGCGGGACTGTAGGGGATTACACTTTCACCGATGTCAAAAGATGCTTGGGAATTGAGAAAATCAAATCCAAACGCAATCCCCAATTGCGAGTAATTGGCACTGAGATTGTCCCAGAGAATGGCGATAACAACTATTACTAAAATTAGGGCGATCGCCTGTACGGCTATTTTCCAGAAGCGATCGTCCCGCAGCAGTTTTGATATATCTTTAAAATTGGGAAATCTCTGGGCTTTGCCCGGTGGAGGTTCTGGGTTCATAACTTAAATTATATTTGATAAATCTGCTGGCAAATCCAGGCGAGATTGAGCTTTGGTGCGTGATATCGTTTCCGGTTGCATCGGAATGATTTAACCGCAGAGGGCGCAGAGAACGCAGAGGGAGAGAATACAGAGATGAATTATTCCGATGCTACCGGATTTGATATGACTTGATAGTTACTCGATTGGCGATCGGGATTTTTCAAGTCACGCACTCTACATAGCTTTGGTGCGTGACTGTTAACAGTCAACAGTCAACAGTCAACAGTTAACAGTTAACAGTTAACTAAAATTAGCGGAATGGCGGCGAGTAAAGCAAACCGCCATCTTTCCAGAGTCTGTTTTGACCCCGTTCTAACTTGAGTGTACTTTTGGGGCCGAGGTTGCGATCGTACATTTCTCCGTAATTCCCGACTTTCTTCACAACGCGGACTACGTAGTCGTTCGGGAGTCCCAAACCTTTACCTAAATCTCCTTCTTTTCCTAGCAAACGTTTGACGCTGGGGTCTGTAGTGCTTGCCACAATTTGGTCTACATTTCCTGAATTAATTCCCAAATCTTCAGCTTCAATCGCCGCAAAAATAATCCATCTCACCGCGTCAGCCCATTTAGGATCGCCGCTTTTCACCGCTGGGGCTAAGGGTTCTTTTGACATCACGATCGGCAAAACAACATTATTCTCGGGATTCGGCAGAGTTGTCCGCTTCGAGACTAGCTGCGATCGATCGGCAGTAACACCTTGACAGCGACCTTCTTGATAGGTAGCAAAGGTAGCATTCACATCTTCAAACACCACAGGAGTGTATTTAATTCCTAATTTTCGCATTTGGTCGGACAAATTTTGTTCGGTGCTCGTACCTGTCTGCACGCAGATAGATTTGCCCGCAAAATCTTTTAAACTTTTGATACCGCTGTCTTTTTTGACCATGATGCTTTGAGAGTCATAAAAGATTACCGGGGCAAATTCCAGTCCGGTAGTGCTGTCGCGACTCGCGGTGTAGGTGGTATTTCGGCTGAGAATGTCGATTTCTCCTGCCTGCAAAACTGTAAATCTATCTTTAGCGTTGAGTTTTCGGTACTCGACTTTTTCGGGATCGTCAAATATTGCTGCCGCCACAGCCCTGCACACATCCACATCCAGTCCCGAATATTTGCCTGTTTCGTCTACAAAGCTAAAACCCGGCAGTTCGCCGCTGATGCCACAAATCAGTTTGCCCCGGCTGACAATTGTATCTATCCGGCTGGAACCTTGTTGCGAGTTGCCGCCTGCTGCAGTTGTTGCTGTTGTTTGTCCGGTTTGTGCCGATCGATCCCTACAAGACGCCAACGGTGCCACAAACAACACACTTGCTAGTAGCAGAAATCCCCATTTACGCATAGATTTTAATAGAACGCTTTCCTGACAATCCTACCTTGTAGCTGTCAGAACTGTGGCGATCGGCTATCTACACAGCTTCCGGTTTCAAATTAGCCATTCTGCATCCATTGCTGCAGTGCGGCAACTGCCCTGACTACCCGCCTGTTTTTTTTGAGCAAGCTGGGAGCCCAAAGTTAGAAACCCGGTTTCTGGCTGGAGGTATGGTCGTCAAACCTCAGATTTATCCCTGAAACCCGGTTTCTTTTCTGCTATTTCTGCCCAGCGCGAGCGATCGTCGCCCTTCCCTGGAATATTTATCCGATTTTGATGGAATCCGCTCACAGTAGCTCTGGTGCCAGCCGCTGCTCAGCTAAATCGCGGATTAGGGAAAGCCGAGACTGGATGTATTCGTCCAACAAATCTGCTTCTTTGCCATTGAGCGCAGAGTTTGTCTTTAACTGCTTCAGCAGCCACTGTACCAGGGTGGCATCGTCTAAATTGACTAACAGAGTAGCTTGGGTGGTCTCAATTAATGACCAGAGTTGGCGTAACATGACTGGAGTCATAAAACCTCGTTGAGCGTAAATACGCACTTAATGGGCGGGCATAGCGAAAAGCTGGTCTTGGTGTCTCAAGCCGATAGACGAAAAGCACCCTCATAACCATCGGCTTAATGATTATTTTATATTTGACCACAATAACTTAATAAAGTAGTGTCACAAGTTACAACACACAAGATGTTATAAGAGTTCCCAATTCCTTCACATTGAGATAAATATCTTGATAAAAGATTAAAAATCTTTACACGCGATTTGAGGACTGATATCAATTCGGGTTGTATCGGAAGGATTAAACCGCTCTTGATGCAGAGGAAGAGATGAAGGATTCCGATGTCACCGGATCAGATATCACCAACCCCGGCGTTTGAAACCCGGCGGTTGAAACCGCGTCTACACAAACAAAACCCGCCTCCGCGGGTTGAAGAGTCGTAGCGTAGCGGGGCGTAAGCCATCGCACATTTCTCTAAAATTCCATATTTCTTAGTCCGCAGAGGCGGACATCGTTTGTGTAGACGCGGTTTCCAACCGCCGAGGATTTCTTTAGCCCTTAAGAAAATTGATTGATTACTCGGTAGCCACCAACTTTTGAACCCTCGCCAGAATTATTTCTAATTCAGCAATGATTTTTGTAGCCCCCTCCAAATCATTGGATTCGGCCAAACTTTGAAGCCGATCTGCCAGATCGGGCATTAACCGCACCGCCGCCGTAGCGCTGACACCTTTAATTTGATGAGCGTGGCGGGCGAGTGTCTCCATATCTCCCAAGGCGATCGCCTCCTTAGCAGCTTCTAAATAACTAGCAGTATCCACCACAAAAGCTTGCAGTATTTCCCGCTCAAACTCTAAATCAGCGCCCGAAATTTCGTGCAAACGTGCCATATCGACTACCGATTCGATATCGGGATCAGAATTTTGAAGTTCCTCACCATTAAACTTGGGAGTTCCAATTTTTAGCTTGGCCGACCAATTTGCTAGTACCGATTTTAACTTTTCGATCGCAATAGGTTTGCTAATATAATCGTCCATGCCCGCCGCCAGACACTTTTCCCGATCGCCCTTCAAAGCATTCGCCGTCATCGCAATCACCACCGTCTTTTGATGTGGCTCCATCTTGCCAGCAGCATCTGCCGCTTCCCGGCGGCGCAATTCCAGCGTTGCTTCATAACCGTCCAAAACCGGCATCTGACAGTCCATCAACACAATGTCATACTTTTTCTGAGCAACCATAGATAGCGCCTCTGCGCCGTTATTGGCGACATCCGCAGTGCATCCCAAAACTCTGAGTTGATTGAGACCAACTTTTTGATTGATGGGAGTATCTTCAACTAACAAAATCTTTAAACTTGCTAACTCCCGGTTGTCAATAGCTGAGGCTCGATTGGACGTTGAATTTGCCTGCGGCTCATCAATCAGCGTCATCGGGGCGATCGCATTCGCCAAGCAATCAAATAGTCGGTGAGCCTTAACAGGTTTAGTTAAATACCCGCTAAAGCCGCTATCTACCAAGCGTTTCGCCTCTGCAAGCTGAGTCATTGAAGTCAGCACCACCCAATGCGTCTGCTGCATTGCCGGCTCAGAAATCCTCAAGCGTTCGAGACTTCCGGCCACCATTTCCGGCAACTGAATATCAACCAAAACGATATCGTAAGGGGAATTAAGGCTAACAGCTTTGTACAGAGATGCGATCGTCATCCAACCGTTTTCCACCTCCTCAACTTCCATTCCCCACAAAACAGCCATTCTCACTAGCACTTTCCGCACAGTCGGCTTGTCGCTGGCAACTAACATTTTTCGCCCCGCCAGCACCGTTTCAAAATTCACTTCGCACGCTGTCCCGACAGCAGTTAAATTTTCCGTAACTGTCGGCACAGTAAACCAAAAAGTCGAGCCTTTGCCAGGGGTACTTTCCACACCGATTTGCCCACCCATTAACTCCACCAACTGCTTAGAAATAGCCAGCCCCAAACCTGTGCCACCGTATTTTCTTGTCGTAGAGGCATCAACTTGAGTAAAAGATTGAAACAGCTTTTTTTTGTCTTCGGGAGCAATCCCAATTCCTGTATCTGTCACTTTAAACAGCAGGAGCATCGAGTCATTGTTTTCTATTTTTAACTGTTCGATATTCTCTAAAATTTTCTGATTATCGGTGGCTGCCAATAACTCAGGATTACTAGCATTAGCAACCTCCATTACCACTTCTCCTGCTTCTGTAAACTTAATAGCATTGTTGATCAAATTAGTGAGTATTTGCCGCAACCGCGCTGCATCACCTTTAATTTGCAGCGGCACGTCGTTGTCAATCAGTGCCACCACTTCTATACCTTTTTCTTGTGCGGGAGTTGCCAACAAATCCAGCACTTCATTCACACAGATACTGAGGTTAAATTCGATTGTTTCTAAGCGCATTTCTCCTGCTTCCAGTTTGGAGAGATCCAGAATATCGTTAATGATGGAGAGTAAATTTTGGCCGCTGAGTTTCAGCGTCTGTACAAAGTCAAGTTGTTCGGGAGTAAGATTCGTTTTCAGCAGCAAATCTGTCATCCCCATCACTCCATTCATCGGAGTACGGATTTCGTGACTCATATTTGCTAAAAATAGCGACTTCATTCGAGACGCTTCTAGGGCTGCTTCTCGGGCCTGCTGCGCTTGTTCAAAAAGAGTAGATTGCTGAATGGCGATCGCCAACTGCACGCTCAACCTTCCCAGCAAATCCATCTCAGAATCAGTCCAAACACGCGGAGCGCTACACTGATGGGCAATCAGCAATCCCCACAACCGATTTTGACTCGTTTCCAAACTCCTTCCCGGCGGGTTCATTTGAGTTTCTGGCGAATATTCTGCTGCCAACCCCTGACTTTCATCGCCTATAAAAATTGGTACAACTAAATTAGCCCTTACCTGCAAACTAGCAAGTAAATCTCGGTGTTCCTCGCTCAAATTGGCCGTATAAATATCTGCCATTGCTTGAATTGTTCCTGGACTGTACAGCCATACAAAATTTTCCCCAAAGGATGTTCTTTGAACTTTTCTGCCCAGCAGGGGCATCCAATCATCCCCTACAGATTCCACAACCACAATCGCTGTTTCCTCGGAATCAAAATGATAAATTATCGTGCGGTCAGTTGCCAGCAACTGCCGCACTTCTTGTACAGCAGTGCTCAGAGTTTGAGTGAGGTTGAGAGACTGGCGGACTCGCTGGGCGATCGCCGAAACCAGCCGTTCTTGTTCTGCTTGTTCCCGCAGCATTCTCTCAGCTTGCTTGCGTTCGGTGACATCGCGAATTACCGCAGCAAAGCACAGCGGTTCGGTGGTTTGAGGGTGCTTGACCAGAAAAGCATTCATCGCAACATCAATGGGTTGTCCGGTTCCCAAGTGCTGCATTTGACCTTCGCCTTGCCACTGGCCATGACTGATAATTGTTGGTAAAATCTCTTGACTGAATTTCTGTTGAAAATAGGGCCCAATATAATCCCAAATCTCCGTATAAAGCACTGGCGAAAGATTCTCTACACCGACCAGTTTTCGTCCGGCTTCGTTGACAAACAGCGTTTGGCCTTTCAGGGTAGCCATACCGATAAAATCGCTGCTGTTTTCAATCAGCGACACAAATTTTTGCCGTTCTTCTTCTCCTTTTTTGCGTTCGGTAATGTCGCGCTTGACGCAGACATGACAAATTACATCGTCGGCGTTGTTAATCACAGAGTATGCCGCAACGTCGATCGCCAGCGTCTGGCCTTTTTTAGTGGAGTTAATAATTTCGCCCCGAAAACTTCCTGTTTTTGCTAAACTTTGGGCAATTGCCAAAAAGCGATCCCCCGCAACCAGCGGCGAAGCTTCTGCTTCTAATTCCGCGTCTGTGTATCCTAGAAGCGTTTGGTGAGCAAGATTTTGTTCGACGAAAAACCCGTCAGCATCGATAATGACGATCGCATCGTTGGAATTTAAAAATATTTCTCGGTAAAGTTTTAGTTTTTCCTCAGCTCGCTTGCGTTCGGTGATGTCTCTTTTGACATTTACGTAACAAACTACATCCCCAGCATCATTGAGAACCGCAAAAGCCGAAAGCTCCACCTCAACTGTTCCTTCTGGCAAAGCCTTAATAAAGGTCATTTCGCCTCGGTAACTCCCAGTTTCTGCCAAGGTTTGCATTACCGAGGCAAATGCCTGTTCTCCCATGTGAGTTACCGGCGTTTTCCCCCACAATTTAGACGAACTGTAGCCCAGCAAAGCCGTGTGAGCTTGATTTGTTTCTAAGTAATAGCCTTGGGGGTCTAAGATCGCGATCGCATCGTTGGATTTCAAAAATATTTGTTGATAAAGTTGCAGCTTCCGTTCAGCTTGTTTCCGGGCGCTAATATCTGTGAACAAGCCGTAGTAAACTATCTCCCCCGATGCTTGAAATTCGGGCTGGGAAGCTCCTTGCACCCATTTAAGTTTTCCCGACGGAGTGACAATTCTTCCTTCCCAGCGCCAAGGCTGCAAGTTTTCAGCAGAAAGCGTCACCGAGTTGAGAAAATCATTTCGATCTTCGGAATGAATCATGTCAACAATTACATTAAAATTCTGCTGAGCAGCCTCTGGTTCTATTTCATACAATTCTCGGCAGCCCGCGCTCACAAACGAGAAGGCCATCGAGCCGTCTGGATGCAAGTCAATTTGATATACCGTACCGGGTACGCTAGCAGTAATTTTTTGCAGTTGGGCTTGGCTTTGATTCCTGGCTTCATCTGTGGCCTGCAATTGACCAATCTCTCTAGAAAAACCTAAAACCCCAAATATATTACCCTCTGCATCGCACAGTGGCACTTTTTGCGTATCAAAGACGTGCTGTTTGCCACTTTCAAAGACGATCGCCTGGTAGGGATTGCGAACCCTCTCCCCAGCCAGCACAGCTCGATCTTCCTCGCGGATGCCCCTAATTTGGCCGTTGCGATCGCCAAATACTAATTCGGCTGACAACCCTAATTCAATATCATCTTTGCCGATAATTTCCTCAACATTTTTCCCCAAATATTCAGCAAAACTTTGATTGACAAAAATGTATCTAAAATTTCTATCTTTCGCAAAAACTCTGTCCGGGGCATCGTCCATTACAGCCCGCACCAATAGTTCTTGAATTACCGAATCCAGAACCCAATTATTTTTAACTTTATCCTTGACACAGGTCGTTTTAGCTGCTAAGATAGTTAACTTTTTTGTACAAATTTGAGCGACTGTGTGGAGCAAACAAAGGTGTTCCAAATTAAAAGCAGTTGCCTGCTCTGCACCAATGAAAAATACTCCCAACAATTCTTCACTTTCATCGAGGTTGGCTGGTGCCATCAATACCGACTGAAACTCAGCAATTGGTGGCAGAGCGATGTTGTGCGCCCAGTCCCGATTGCCGGCGAGCCATTCAGCGCGAGCAGCTTGCAAGCGCCCTTCAATTTCGGCTTTGGTGCTAGCACTTAACGGCTGTAAGTGTTCCAGGTATATTCGATCGTCCGGTGGCGTCAAAATGGCGATCGCCGCGCCAGGAATGAGGCGATCGAGATGTGTCAGACACGCAGACCAAATTTCATCAGCGCCAGCCGCGAGTTGTATTTTCTCCGTAAGTTCGTTGAGAACTTGCAGTTCCAAGGTACGCTGGCGGACTTTTGCTTTGAGGCTGGCGGCTAGGATTTGCATAGTGCTCACCACGCTGGTTTGCTTATATTATAATAATTATTGATTTTCAAATTTTTGTAAACAATCATCTTAAAATATATCCGCCGAAAAGACAACTTTTTGATATTGAAATTACCTTCAACCGATAAAAAAAAAGCGTGCGATCGGGAGCAAAGAGACACTGCTCAATGCAAGCTCTCGCTCCCGCTGCGACTTAACATCACACCTAAAGATAGATGCAATATCCAGACTTCCGTGGATTAAACCAAAAAAATTTAGACCAAAGTTCAAACCCTCAAATTCATCTGTAGAGTCAATCAAAAATCGAAAATCGAAAATCAATGGACGGTGAAACTAGCCCATTAAAATCACATTATCGATCACATGGATGACGCCGTTGTCTGCTTCGATATCCGCAGCAACAACTGTAGCATTTTTAACCTCAAAACCGTCAGAACAATCAATTTTAATCGGCGAACCTTCCAAGGAAGTAACAAAACCGAGTTTTGCCAAATCAGCTTTCATAAACTTACCGGAGACGACATGAAACATCAAAATCCTAGTCAGTTGGGGAACGTTCTGCACTAGGGTTGTGATAGTTCCCGGCGGCAATTTCGCAAAAGCATCGTCATTGGGTGCAAAGACAGTGAAAGGGCCCGGACTTTTGAGCGCATCTACTAAATTAGCTACTTGCACGGCTGTTACGAGGGTTTGGAACGAACCCGCACCTACGGCAATATCAACAATATCAGGCATTGTGTTTTACCTCATCTGGGAAAAAAGTTCTATTAAGTATCGTAAACTGAGGCGGGCAACAATACCTACTGTCTTTTTTGAAAAATTGGTAATTCTTTTGTAGTGAGGACTTCCATCCTTAGATTTTTGATGAGGACTTCAGTCCTCACTACAAACCTAATAATATAGGACTTACGCATGGGGGCCCAGAAACCGGGTTTTTTACGAAAATACTTCGTTAAAACCCGCAAATTCGGTAAAAAAAACAGTTTTGAGGAGTCGGAGTGCGTAAGTCCTGTAATAGTTATTTTACCCGATATAATATTACTAACGCCTTGGCAATTTAACGGCGCGGTGCTTTTCAAGTGCTACAAGACTGCTGGCGCTTGTGATACCAAAACCTCTGTTTCTAAATCTGCTACTTCAGAATTTAGGTTTTCTCCCTTGTGAATGCTAAAACTGCCGTACAAAATTGAAATTTCAAAAATGTCTGTAGTAATCACCGCAGGCTTGCGGTGTTCGGACTCACCCAAAGAAATTCCGAAGAATTCAGCTTCCAATTCGCCCACAGCCTCTTCATCGTGTACAGTCCAACTGATATCGCGACAGTCTTTGAATTCCAGCATATAAGGCAATCTTTCTTCTGGATTGTAGACGCATTCAATTAATACTTCGTTTCCCCATAAAGATACGTTGACTTTTGTGATTAAAGATGTAAAACCACCCAATCCAAGCAAGTTATAGTCATCCTTCCAATCACTCATTTAATTTCTCTCCCGTATTGTGAGTCCCTGGAATTAAATTACCAAATTCGTCTCTCGTTCGCAATAAATTACCATCTCTATCGAGACGCAAACCTTTGTTGATATTTCTTCCATCTGAGCCATATTTCGGTGCAGGCGTTCTAATTACTTCACCGTTAGGACGGATCATTAGTGTTGACTTATCAAAAAATTTATATGCAACATAACCATCTCTAGTAGTTCTGATTTCTGCACCCAGTCCGCGCAAAAAGTCATCGACTTCTTGGCGAGTCATCCCGGTTAAGTCTCCAAACTCAGATGCAATTCCATTTCCTCCAACTCCCTGACTCGGCACGCAAGTCTCCTCACCAACCATTGCCTTTTCGAGTTTAGCACATTACCTTTTGCAAGTAGCTACGCAATACGCTTGTGATACCAAAACCTCTGTTTATCAACTCATTCCCAATTCTTTTATCTAAAATCTCACAGCTCAAATCGAAATTACTAAACGACTGCTTGCGCTTGTGATACCAAAACCTCTGTCTCTAAATCTTCAGCATTTAGGTTTTCTCCCTTTTGAATGCTAAAACGGCCGTACAAAATTGAAATTTCAAAAATGTCAGTATGAATTAAAGCTGCTTTCCGGTGCGCGTCCTCACCTAAATGAAAACCAATCAAATCAGCTAATGGTTCTTTTACTTCCTCTTCATCATGCACATCCCACATAATTTCTCGGCAGTCTTGAAAAACTAAAGAGTAAGGCAATCGATCGCCTGTAGGATCGTAGATACATTCCAGTAATACTTCATTCCCCCACAAAGACACATTGACATTTTTCACGAGGGATGTAAGTCCACCTAAATTAAGCAAGTTGTAGTCATCAGGCATATTAATTACTCACTTTTTCTCCAGTAATGTGCGTATCAGGAATCTGATTGCCAAATTCATCGCGTGTTTGGAGTACGCTACCATCTTTGTCAAGACGCAAACCCCAGTTTATTCTTCTACCATCTGAGCCATATCGCGGTGCTGGCAGGCGAACAACTTCACTATTAGTGCGGATGATGACTTTTGACCTGTCAGAAAATTTGTATTCAACATAATTTCCTGAAGAAATTTTTACCTTAGCACCCAGTCCGCGCAAAAAATCATCGACTTCTTGGCGAGTCATCTCGGTTAAGTCTCCAAACTCAGATGCAATTCCATTTCCTCCCACTCCCTGACTCGGCACGCAAGTCTCCTCACCAACCATTGCTTATTGGAGTTTAGCACGGTTGAAGAATCGGAACAAGGAAGTTCGGCAACGGATTCGCTTTCTGAGGATGTAACGGATGGATGGAAGAATGAAGAAGGAAAAAGGAAGAATCATTCCTCAAACTCGCAATGGCCAATTACCAATGCCCAATGCTTTTCGACCCAATTACCAATTACCAATTACCAATTCCCAAAACAAATAGGGCGCGCACCGCACGCCCTATCTATCAGCAATTAGCCAACAATTATTTCTTAGCCGATTTGCACTTTAACCACGCGGTTCTTTTCCGCTTCCGCTTTGGGCAAATTCAGGTGCAAAACTCCATTTTTGTACTCAGCTTCTACGCTGTCATTTTGAACCCGTGCGGGTAGGGGAATCACCCGGCGGAACGAACCGTAGCGGAACTCAGAGCGAGTCATGCCTTTATCTTCACTCTTAGTTTCCAGACGGCGTTCGCCGCTAATAGCAACAGCTTCTGCGGTTACTTGTACGTCCAAATCCTTAGCTTCCATGCCCGGAACTTCTAATTTAAGGTGGATGGCTTCGGGAGTTTCATCGAGTTCGGCGGGAGGTACAAAAGCAACACCGTTAGATGCGCGATCGGTTGCCGGTGTCAAGCTATCAAACAACCGATTCATTTCTCGCTGCAAGGAGTCCATTTCCCGCAAAGGTTCCCAACGAATAAGTGCCATAACTGATACCTCGAATTTCTTAACTTTTTAGAAGTTGAGAAATACTTGACTCAACTTGTATTTAATATATTCCAGCTCCCGAAACAGGGGGATTCGGTTTTCCGCAAAAAGGCCGATCGCATTTCCGAACATTCGCGATCGGTATTGTAAAATCATCAAAAGGGGCGGGTATCCGATCCAACCCGAACCCAGCAATTTTAGATTTTAGATTCGATCGAGGAATTCCCATCTAAAATCTAAAATCGAAGGTTCGATTAACTCCACCGCGAATGCTGATAAGAAGCGTAGGTATCAAACAAAGCACCCACCAAACCAAAAGTTAGACCGATGACGAAAAAACCCTGGAGGGGACAGCCGCTGCCGAAAGTAGCTAAGAACTGCAAAATCAGGTCTTCTCCAGAACGACCAACTCCTTGGAGAGCAGGCACGAAGCCAATCAGCGAAAAGCTAGTCAATCCCCCGCCGATTAACAATAAGGGGGCGACAAAGCTCAACAGGCTGGTCAACAGTACAGAGCGAAGAAAATTGGGAAAAATGCTCATAAGAGTCAGTAAATTCAGCTAAACTGCCGAAAGGTGCAAGCAAACAAAACTTGTCCTTTTCTACGATAGGCAGCGATCGCCCTCCGTGGCCAGTTCTGTCAGAAATCTTAAATGTTATAGAAAAAACTTGTTTAAGATTTGTAGATAGATTTCATTTTTGGCAGTTGTTCTATACTCGAAATCCCCTTGAGCACCACTACATCTTCCAGCCTCAGTTTGTGGAGTCGGCGGTTGCTGGCAGCAGCTTTATTGGGCGGCCAAGTTATGCTGCACTTGCTGAAGGGCAAAATTCACCGTCGCAACACCATCGACCAAATGGCAGCAGTCGGCCCGGAATCTCTGCTGATTGCTTTGCTGACTGCGGGTTTTGTCGGCATGGTATTTACTATTCAGGTAGCGAGGGAGTTTATTAACCTCGGTGCCGGCAATGTCGTAGGTGGCGTTTTGGCTTTGTCTTTGACTCGCGAGCTCGGCCCCGTCTTAACAGCGGTAATCGTGACGGGACGGGTAGGTTCGGCTTTTGCGGCGGAAATCGGCACGATGCAGGTAACAGAACAGATAGATGCCCTGCTGATGCTCAAAACAGACCCGATCGACTATTTAGTAATTCCCCGCGTCATTGCTTGCTGCTTGATGCTGCCAATTTTAACCATCATGTGTCTCGTCACCGGCATCCTCGGCGGACTGCTGATTGCTACGACGATGTACGGCATCTCTCAAAGCGTGTTTTTAGAATCAGTCCGCAATTTCCTGAGTTTGTGGGATATTTGCAGCGCGGCAATTAAGGCTTTTGTATTCGGTGGTTTGATTGCTGTAATCGGCACTAGCTGGGGCTTGACCACCACCGGCGGGGCAAAAGGCGTCGGCCAATCGACTACCACAGCGGTGGTGACGGCTTTACTGGCTATTTTTATCTTTAACTTTTTGATGACATGGCTGATGTTTCAGGGCACGGGCTCTAGCGTACTCAAAGGCTTGTAAGCTAAGAAACGGATAAAATATGAATAATTGGCAACATTAGTTTACTACCCTTGATTTAAACCCGTGACTACAACAGCCTCTTCGACTGCGCCGACAAGTACGATCGAACTCGCCCCGAGTTATGCGATTCCCCTAGTCCTGGTACTGGCGGCCGTACCGCTGCTGTTCGTGCAGAAGTGGGTGAGTTTGCCACTTTCTGTGTTCGGCTTGTTTTTGATGTACCAAGCCGCCACCATCCGGCTACAATTTACCCCAACAGATTTGGACATTTATCGATCGTCCAACTTAATCCGCCGCTTTCCTTACCGAGAATGGCAAAATTGGCGGATATTTTGGCCCGCTGTGCCGATTTTGTTCTATTTCAAAGAAATTAACAGCATTCACTTTCTGCCGGTTCTGTTCGATCGTAAAATGCTACAGACCTGCTTAGAACAGCGCTGTCCCCGTCAAGACTAAAAAAGTTGTTAATTTTAAATTTTTAACTTTTCTGTGCCCCACGCCGAACAAAATTTCCCATGAATTCAGACGAATCTCCAACCCAAGAACCGCAACCACAACCACCCGCCCCAAGCGGTGACGGCGAACCAAATTTACCCGTGAATGAGACGGAGTACCAACTTCTATCTCAAACACGAGATTTGTGGATCGACGAAAATGAGCTGCCAGCCCAACTCCCGGCAGAAACAGACCCGCCGCTGGGCGAGGAAGATGCCGAAATTGCCCAATTCGTGGACGAAGCAGGCGCACTAGCCCAAATTGCGCCCAACACCGACGAGGCCGAATCAGAAAGTCCGATCGCTCAAATCGAGATTCCCACAGACTCCCAGCCAACAGCAACCGCAGAAATGGTAACGCCCATCCCAGAAAATGTTACCGAACAGTTGACAGAGAGAATCAAAGAATTGCAGCAGCAAGAACAAGCTTTGACTGAAAAAATTGCCGCCTTGGAAGCCGACAAAGCCAATGCTATAGAAGCGTTGGGCGCGGCTCAAACATCGATCGGGCGTTTGGTACAAGACGGCTTGATTCAACTAGATCAGCGCAAACAAGCGCTACAAATCGAAGTAGAAAAACTAGAACGCCGGCGCGATCGAATTCAGAAGGAAATGCGAACCACTTTTGCCGGCGTTTCCCAAGATTTAGCAATTCGAGTCCAGGGTTTCAAAGACTATTTAGTAGGCAGTTTGCAGGATTTGGCCGCTACCGCCGAACTCTTAGATTTGACACCGCCGACGCAAGAGACACCACAGCGAACTGCTGCTGAGGAGTCTCTTGCGTCGGCACCGGTAAATCCCAAATTTGCCGAACAGGGATTTCAAGAACAAGCCAAACAAATTCGCCGCACCCTCGATCAATATCGCACTGTCCCCGACTACTACGGCCCGCCTTGGCAACTCCGCCGCACTTTTGAACCCATCCACGCGGAACGAGTTTCTAACTGGTTTTTCACCCAAGGAGGAAGGGGCGCTTTGCGGACTATGGGTTCGCGCTTGCAAAATATCTTGATTACTTCGACAATTATTTCTGTACTCAGAAGCGTCTACGGCGGACGGGTGCGGACTTTGGTGCTCGCCAACAGTCCCGAACGTTTGGGAGAGTGGCGCCGGGGTTTGCAGGACTGTTTGGGCATTACTCGCAGCGATTTTGGCCCGGAAAGGGGGATTATTATGTTTGAGTCTGCGGAAGCTTTGGCTCAAAAAGCCGATCGACTGGTGAAAGATGGCAAATTGCCACTAATTGTCATTGATGAAACTGAGGATTTAATTAGTTTGTCAATCCTGCAATTTCCGCTATGGCTGGCATTTGCTGCCGATCCGCAAACTTTGACGACTGCTAAGGATTTTTGAGCAATTCCGGGCGAAGAGAATTCGCTGCTATACAAACAAAGTCCGCCGGCGCGGACTGAAGAAACTCAGAGGGAAATTAACCGGAATTGGTTGTTCCTTCTTCTTCCTTCTTCCTTCTTCCTTCTTCCTTCTTCCTTCTGCTGTACACGAAATCTCAAATAAAAAAATGGCTAGCTGGATAATTTTAAATGGCGCATTGCTAATAGCAGCTTATCTGCTGGGTTCGATTCCTACTGGGTACGCCTTGGGGAAATGGATGCTAGGAATTGATATTCGAGAGGTTGGTTCGGGCTCGACTGGTGCGACTAACGTACTGAGGACTTTGGGCAAAGGGCCGGGGTTGGGGGTGTTGTTGGTTGATGTGTTGAAGGGGGTAAGTGCGATCGTCCTAATCCGCTACATTTACTCTCTCACTTTTACCAGCCAGCTAGCAACCGCCGCCGGTATAGAAAATACTGCAACTGTCATCCCTTGGATGGCAACTTTGGCGGGTTTCTCTGCTATTTTGGGCCACAGCAAATCAATCTGGCTGGGGTTTACGGGGGGTAAATCTGTGGCTACGAGTTTGGGAGTTTTGCTTGGTTTGTACTGGCCAGTTGGTTTGGGAACTTTCGGAATTTTCGGGATAGTATTTGCGGTGTCGCGAATTGTTTCTTTAAGTTCGATTATCGGGGCAATTAGCGTGGCTGGATTGATGTTTGCTTTACATCAGCCCCTGGCTTATGTATTGTTTGGCATTGCGGGCGGTGTGTTTGTAATTGTGCGGCACCGCAGCAATATTCAGCGGCTTTTGAATGGTACGGAACCAAGGATTGGGCAGAAATTGGAAACAGCAGCTAGCGATTGATCTGAAACAGCCTGACACCTTTTCAATTATTTCCCATAACGGGCCCTAGTTCCAACACAAATCCGGGCAAAATATCTTCCCCTGACAGCGTAACAGGGGACTGCAATATTTCTATTTCTCGATCGATCCTATAAATCTCCACACTCCGCGTTTGCGGGTCAATCAACCACCCCAAACAAACGCCATTTTCCCGATATTCCTGCATTTTCTCTCGCGTTTCTCGGATAGAATCAGTGGGCGAGCGCAATTCCACTACAAAATCAGGACACAGTGGCGGAAATTTTCTTTTTTGTTCGGGAGTTAAAGCTTCCCATCTTTCGCGTTTTATCCAAGAAGCATCGGGAGAACGAGTTGCACCGTTTGGGAGTCTAAAACAGGTGGAAGAGTCAAAAGCAATTCCTAGATTCGGATTTTGGCGACTCCAAGCTTGCAATTGATAGGATAAATCCATATTACGGTTTCCCGTTTCTCCTCCCGTTGGTGGAACCATCAGCAGTTCTCCTTTTGCATTCCGTTCAAATTTATAATCGGGGTGATGTTGGCACAGTTCGTAAAACTGATCGTCTGTCAACTTGATCCACGGACTTAAATCTAATTTTAAAGTCAGCATGGCACTAACACCTATTTACCCAATTCTTGAGAACGCAAACAAGCTGCTTTCACTGCTTCGATTAGGGCAGAACGAAAGCCGTTACTCTCTAATTTAGCAATTCCCGCAATAGTTGTGCCGCCGGGACTCGTAACTTGATCTTTCAATTGTGCCGGGTGCATTCCCGTTTCTTGCATTAGCTTCGCTGTACCGAATACTGTTTGTAAAGCTAATTGAGAGGCGATCGCCCGTGGCAGTCCAGCACAAACTCCGCCATCTGTCAAGGCCTCTATCAAAATTGCTACATAACCAGGGCCGGAACCCGAAAGTCCAGTCACCGCATCGAGCATACTCTCAGGTACTTCTACCACTTCTCCCACGGCTTGAAAGATGCGCTTTACCAATTCTAAATCAGCCGGTTGCACGAGTTTTCCCGGAGCGATCGCGCTCATTCCCGCTCCTACCGTGGCTGGAGTATTCGGCATCACCCGCAGCACTCCCCGCCCTGGGAAGGCTGGTTCGAGCTTGCTCAGTGGTACTCCTGCCAAAATCGACACTACCAGCGCTTCTGGCTGGGAATTAGCCGTTTCTCCATTATTTCCCTGTTTGCGATCGGCCGCCACCGCCAACTCCAAAGCTACCGTATCAAAAACTTGCGGTTTAATCGCCAAAAACAGCACTTCTGTAGCTGCAGCAACTTCTAGATTGCTGGCTGTTGTTCCAATCCCGTATTTGTTAGCCAAAAACTCGCGGCGCTTTACCCCAGGCTCGCTCACCAATATTTCTGAAGGCAAATAAACTTTTTGTGCTATTAAGCGGGATAAGAGAGCTTCTCCCATTACCCCACCGCCGATCGTACCAAATTTTATGTTAGTCATTAGTCATTAGTCATTAGTCATTAGTCATTAGTCTACAGTGCTACCTTGTAGGGTGCGTCGCCCGCAACAATTTACAAGTTCGATCGAAAATTAGAAAGCGACGCACCTTACTATTTTATGCTAGTCATTAGTCATTAATTATTAGTTGCCATTAATTATCAGTTCTCCGCCTTAGCTAAGAGTTAAGCGCCCAGAACTAAGGATACAAAATTCAGGATCTCGCTAGTTAAAAGCTTACTGGCTAATAACTAAAGACTAAAGACAGATGACTAATGACTAATAACTACTAACTAATAACTACTGAGCGATGGTAGCTTGTTCTGCCGGCCAGACTGTCGGTGCAGGAGCAGCAGCACGAGGGCGTCCCTGAGCAGGAGGCACTTCGTGAACCACACCAGACTGAGTTCTCACCTGCACGCAGCTAGGCGTAAACAAGAAAATACTTTCGCCAATTCGCTCTTGATGACCGTCAAGGGCATAAGTACCGCCCGCCACAAAGTCCACAGCTCTTTGCGCTTGGTCTGGGTCCATCACCGTCAGGTTCAAAACCACAGACTTCCGTTCCTTAAGGGCTCGAATTGCTGCCGGCATCTCTTCAAAAGTGCGCGGCTCCATTACGACTACTTCCGAAATCCCGTTCATAGCTCCAGGCATTCCAATCACGTTATTCATTACTGACCCTACTCCCCCGGTTGGTGCAACTACATCCATACCTGTCGATCCTACTACTGACCGCTCTCGCATTCTACGATTTTGACGACGTTCTTCTTCTGCTGCGACTGCAGCGGGGTTGGGTTCAGGCGCTTGGTAGAAGTTCTGATAGCGCTCCCCTTCCGTTTCGTCGTACACGTCATCGTACTCAGGCTCATTGTTGATCCCTACAAAATCTCGCAGTTTAGAAAAAATATTCATGATTCACGCTCCTTTACGACTTTGCTGCCCCGACTATACTCGCGTTGCGCGTTAGTCGCGGGTGGCTGACTATTCTATATTTAACCCAAATTGTCTTTATCAGAAGATTTCAATTATTTATCCCCTCCTAGAGCCAAATAAGGTTTGTCCTAGCCGTACCATAGTAGCACCTGCTTGAATTGCCAAATGATAATCTCCCGACATCCCCATCGAGAGCTGCTGCATTTGAATGTAGGGCAAATTTTGCTGCTGGATTTTGTCAGCAAGTTCGCGGGTGCTGTTAAATAATTCTAGGATTTGCGAGTCATCTAATCCCAGCGGAGGAATTGTCATCAAACCTTGAATTTTGATATGCTGACATTTGTTGAGTTCTGGAAGGTCAGCCAGCAGTTCTGGAACGCTCCAGCCGTATTTGTCCGGGTCGGGCAACATTTTGACCTGCAGGCAGACTTGGGGAGAGCAGGACATTTCCCCCGCCAAGCGCGAAAGTCGCTGAGCGAGTTTTAAATTGTCGAGAGAGTGAATCCACTGGAAATGCTCTAGGGCCTTGGCGGATTTGTTGGCTTGCAAGTGCCCGATCAAGTGCCAGTTGATATCCGGCAAATCTTGCAGTTGGCTTTGTTTTTCGACAGTCTCTTGAACCTTACTCTCGCCAAAATCCCGGATACCGCCGTCGTATGCTTCGCGGATAGCATCAGTCGATACCTGTTTGGTAACGGCAATTAACCGCACTGATTCCGGCAAGTGTTGGCGAATGCTGTTAATTCGAGAGGCTATGGTCATGGGTGCTCAACGCTCTTGACGGGAGGGAAGGAAAATTTAGACAGTTACCAATTACAAAATTATTGATTTTCGTTATTGAAATGTGCGCTGGTGAATGGTCTGCAATTGGTCGTACTCCTGATATTGACCGCTGCGACGCAGGGTTCGCAGGCGAATTTCGACCATGAGGCGAGCGTCGGAGCGACTGATTGGTTCAAATCTCAGCCCGCCAGGGCCGTTTGTCACCAAAAAAAACAGGCGTTGGGCGTATAGGGTGGTAAATAATTCTTGGCTGTCTTCAACCTGGGATACCCTGAAGAGGAGGCCAAAGTTTGGATGATTCAGGTAAGTTTCGGTAGTCATTCACACTCACAATCTATCAATTTTAGATTAAAGATTTAGATTTTAGATTTTAGTTTCGCTCGATCGCTCGACAGCGTTGTTTGACGGCGGGGTACAAAGGGCGATCGCCGTAGCGGTGCAATAGTCTCCGTCGTGGCTGAGGCTCAATTGCCACTGGCAATTTCCCCAAACAGAGGCTTGTGCTGCTGCGGTTCCGTGCAGTTGCACGTTTGGAGCACCGTTTTCGGAGCGCCGAATTTCCACATCTGCATACCGTATTCCCCGCCATCCCGTGCCTAGAGCTTTGACAACGGCTTCTTTTGCTGCCCAGCGGCCCGCTAGCTGGTTGCAGGAAACTCGATTCATTTTACCTTTAATGCTGCTGTGTTGAGAATTTTGTTGTCCGCAATCCCTTTGTTCGGCGGGCGTGTAAACTTTTTCGAGAAAGCGATCGCCAAACCGGTCTAATGCAGCTTGAATGCGGGGAACATATACGATATCTGTCCCAAGATAGATGTTCAAGGTCTTGGTTCTCTAAATATTTGTCTCCATTACTTTAGCAGGACTGTCGCGCACCAGACAAAACTTACTCAAATGTCAATACGGTTCAGTTAAGGAAAATTGTAGCGAAAATGTTGGGCGGAGTGAAACGGAGGGTTCGTTCCTCAACCCAACCTACGCACGATCGGTTTTTTTAGCACTAACCCAAGCGTATTGACTCAAATGTATGCCCGTGCTTCAAAGCCCGCTCGAATCTTTCCTTCCCAATTCTTCAATCTCAAATCTAATCAATCTAAAATCTAAAATCTAAAATCTAAAATCGCAACATCTGTCCCAAGATAGATGTTCAAGGTCTTGGTTCTCTAAATATTTGTCTCCATTACTTTAGCAGGACTGTCGCGCACCAGACAAAACTTACTCAAATGTTGGCCTGTACTCCAAACGACGAGCTTCATCAGTCATTCCCAATTCTTCAATCTCAAATCTAATCAATCAATCAATCAATCAATCAATCAATCTAAAATCTAAAATCTAAAATCTAAAATCTCAACTGTCCCACCCCCAAACAAAACGGGCGCTCCAGAGGACGAGCAAGCAGCCGAGGGCGATCCAGTCTCGGATTTTCAATTGCAACTGGTGCCATTCTACACGGTGTCGATCGGGACTGGTGAAGCCGCGAACTTTCATGGCGCTGGCAATTTGTTCAGCTCGCAGGAGCAAGTTTTCTAACAGCCTCTCGGCTATCATCAACCACACTTGAGCGGCGCTGCGAAATCCTAGTTTTTTCCAGTTTATCGCTCTGGTTCTGACCGATCGCACTAAATTTTGTATTTCTTCCAATACTAGGGGAATAAATCGCAAAGATAAAGTTAATGTTAAGGCTATTTCGGTAATAGGCCAGTTCAAGCGGCGCAGGGGCTGCATTAAGTTTTCAAGGGCGGCGGTAATTTCTTCGCTGGCTGTGGTGAGAAGGTAGAGGTTGGTGCTGTAAATTACTGTGAAAAATAGGGTGCTGACGTTGATAGCTAAATCTAGGGATTTGCGAGTGATTTTAATCGGGCCTTGTTTTAATAAAACGTAACGGTAGTTTGTGGGTTGGGGGAGTTGATTTGGGCTTTGGGCTTTGGGATTGGGGATTGGGGAGTTTGAGCCTAAGTTAAAAGATTGGTACCAGGGTTTGGGCTTTTGAGGGGGTGGAAGGGTTGCCGACTGTTGGGAAAAGGTTAATTCGTCGGCGGGGATGCGGGGCTGGTGTTCTGCGGGGAGTCCGTCGGGGGCGATCGCGCTGAGGCAAAATACTAATAGGCAAAATAGCAGCAGCAGTCCCATTTGCTGTTTCCACACGCGCAATGGAATTGCTGCAGTTAGTGTCAGTACGATTAACATTCCTACTAGCATCAACCGCCAGATGGGATTGGCGAGTATTGGTGCAATCAGAAATGTCATCAACCAAGCTAATTTGACGCGGGAGTCTAGCCGGTGAAGCCAGGTTACGGGTTGTTCTAGGTAAAGTCCTATGGGGAGCGATCGAAGTAAGTCCATCTTGTCGATTTTAGATTTTAGATTTTAGATTTTAGATTGAGGGATTGATTGATTGAGGGATTGATTGATTGAGGGATTGAGGGATTGATTGAGGGATTGAGGGATTGAGGGATTGAGGGATTGATTGATTGAGGGATTGAGGGATTGATTTTTGAATGGGATTATTTGATTGAGCAATTGATTTTTTGATTGGGGATTATTTAATTTTTTGATTTTTGATAGGAAATTTTTGTTGAATTTTGACATTTTTTTATTTGCGATTTGCTGTTGGGTTTTTAGCAATTAAAGTTTTGATGGACGCAACTGTCATCGCTAAAATCTCATTTGTTTCTGACATGATACTTTTCAATTTAGTGGCATCTACCAATTCAGCTTCAACTATTAACTCCATCCAGTAAAGACTTTCATCCGCTTCTTCTTCCACTATCCTGAGTTTAGAAATTAAGTCTGCTGTTGACTTCGCACGACAAGCCGCTCAATAATTGGCTCCTACAGAAGTTGCTGAACGAATTAACTGCTTGCCAATTACCTGAGAAGCGGAGCCTTTGGGCAGCGCATCTACTAGCTTAATAACTCTCAATGCTAGCTGCTTTGTTCTTCTTTTAAACTCTTGTTCGTCCACCTTGCGATTTGAGATTTTAGATTGTTTGATTTGGAATTGTTTCAAATACCAAGTAATTGAATTGCCAAGAGGCGAAGGAAGACAAAAGAAAAAAATCGCAACTTAATTATACCATTAAACTGCGTTTTCTCTTTAATCTAAAATCCAAAATCTAAAATCTAAAATCACTTCACGCGCAGTGCTCTGTTTGTTGTGCTCATTTCGGTGGCACGAACTTTTTTGCCTCTCCAAAGTAGCCGCATTGGTGTACCGGTAAAGCCGAGGTGTTTGCGGAATTGGCTTTCCATGTAGCGGCGGTAATTTTCGGTGAAGCGTTTGGGATCGTTGACAAATAGGGCGATTGTCGGTGGCTGCGATCGCACTTGAGTACCGTAATAGATTTTGCCTTGTTTTCCTTGGCGGGTAACTGGGGCTGAGTGCCAGGTTGTGGCTTCTTCTATGACTTCGTTAATGACTGCGGTAGGGACGCGGCGTTTGTGTTCGTCGGAGGCTTTGTCTACTAATTCAATGATTTTTTCAACTCGCTGTCCACTCATGGCGCTAACAAAAATCATTTCTGCCCAGTCGAGGAAATAAAGTCGGGTTCTGACTTCTCTTTCGTACTCGTATATTGTGTCGGACTCTTTTTCTATGGCATCCCATTTGTTGACGACTATGATGCAGGCGCGACCTTCTTGGCTGATGCGATCGGCTAATTTTTGGTCTTGATCGGTAACGCCGTCGATTGCGTCAATTACTAATAGTATGACGTTGGCGCGACGGATGGCTTTGAAAGCGCGGTTGATGCCGAAAAATTCTGCGCCGTATTCGACGTTTTTCTTTTTGCGAATTCCGGCTGTGTCGATCAGGCGGTAGGTTTTACCGTTGCGTTCTACTAAGGTGTCGATCGCGTCGCGGGTTGTGCCGGAAATTGGGCTGACTATGGCGCGATTTTCTCCGAGAAATGCGTTTAACAAACTCGATTTGCCGACGTTGGGACGACCGATAATTGCTACTTTAATTTCCTCAACTTCGGGTAATACTTCTGTGGGAAGGTAAGTAATTAATTTGTCAAGCAATTCGCCGGTGCCGTTACCGTGAATGCCGGAAACTGGGTAAGGTTCTCCGAGTCCCAATTGCCAAAAGTCGGCTGCTTGGGTAAGCCCTGTATTTTCGGATTCGCATTTGTTGACGGCGAGAATGACTGGGACTTTTTGCAGTCTCAGCCAAGATGCGATCGATTCGTCGCCGCCGGTGAGCCCGGTTTTTCCGTCTACTACGAAAATGGCTGCGCTGGCTTCTGCGAGGGCCGCCATTGCTTGTTCGCGAATTAAAGGCAAAAATTCTGTTTCGTCGTCGAATACTAGCCCGCCGGTGTCTACGACTTGATATTCCCGATCGCCCCAGTATGCTGGTCTGTAAGTGCGATCGCGCGTGATTCCTGGTTCGTCGTGGACGATCGCGTCTTGGGTGTTGGCTAAACGGTTGACGAGCGTCGATTTGCCTACATTGGGGCGTCCAATAATAGCAACTATAGGTAGAGACATAAAAGTAGCAGCAATTAGGCTGCGCCGTGATTTTGAGGTTTAGCCTTTTATTGTAAGCGAAACTGGCCCAGATTGTATGCGATCGGGCGGCATCGTGTATTACACGCCTTCCGGGGCTGTGCCGCCCGCGCCGCGAACTCATGGCAACCTCTGGAAACGAGATAAAGTACGATCGGGCTGTTAATCTGGATTACCAGAGCCTGGTAACGATAAAAGCTTGCTGTAGATTCTCTAAAAATTGCTATACATGGAACGACTTATTTCTGTATTCGGGTTAGCTGTTTTTGTCGGTTTGTCCTACGTCTTTTCAGTCGATCGGCGCGCTGTCAAGTGGCCGCCCGTATTGTGGGGAATTGCTTTACAGCTAATTTTTGCTATTTTGATTCTCAAAACTGCTCCTGGTTTGGCTGTCTTTAAATTTTTGGGAGATTTGGTGACGCAGTTTCTCAATTTTTCTGATGTGGGGGCAAAGTTTATATTTGGAGACAATTTTGCTGAACACTTTATCGCTTTTAAAGTGCTGCCGACTATCATTTTTTTCTCTTCGTTTATCACCATACTTTATCACTACGGCATTTTGCAGCGAGTTGTGCAAGCAGTGGCATGGTTGATGATTAAAACCATGAAAACTTCCGGCGCAGAAACGCTTTCTTGTGCTGGGAATATCTTTATCGGGCAAACCGAAGCTCCTTTGTTAATTAAACCTTATTTGGGGGCGATGACGCTCTCGGAACTTCATGCTGTCATGACGGGAGGATTTGCCACAATTGCCGGCGGAGTCATGGCAGCTTATATTTCTTTTGGAGTACCGGCTCAACATTTAATTTCGGCGTCGGTGATGTCTGCACCAGCAGCTTTGGCTATTTCTAAATTGCTGTACCCGGAAACTGAAAAGTCGCTGACTGCTGGGGAGGTGGAGGTGAAGGTAGAACAGGTTTATGCTAATGCGGTAGATGCGGCGGCTTCGGGTGCTAGCGACGGGTTGAAGTTGGCGGCGAATGTGGCCGCTATGCTGATTGCTTTTTTGGGTTTGTTGGCTTTTTTTAATGCGCTTTTGGGGTGGTTTGGAGGGCTAATTAGTTTGCCTCAGTTGTCGCTAGAATTAATTTTTGCTTATTTGATGGCTCCGGTTGCTTGGCTGATGGGGGTGCCTTGGGCTGATTGTGCAGAGGTGGGGATTGTTTTGGGAAAAAAAACGATTTTGAATGAGTTTATTGCTTATTTAGATTTGATGGAATTGGTGAAACAACAGGCGATTTCTGAACGATCGCAAATTATCTCGACTTATGCTTTGTGCGGGTTTTCTAACATTGGTTCGATCGGGATTCAGATTGGGGGAATTGGCGCGATGGCTCCGCAGCGGCAAGGCGATTTGGCGAGGTTGGGCGTGAGGGCGATGATTGCTGGCTCTGTGGCTTGTTTTATGACTGCTTGTATCGCGGGGATGCTGATTTGAAAGTTTTGAGTTTTTAGTTAAGCTGTGCGGTGCTTATGGTGCACCTTACATTAACTCCAGTAAATCTTATTAAATAAAAGTTAAAAAAACCACCAAATTATTTGATGGGTGCTATTGGTTTGATAATTGGCGAGGCAGGACATGGAATTTTAGCGATCGGCTATTATTGAAAATAAGCAGGAGTTTAGTTTTTGACGAAAGCTTAAAACAGCAGCTTAAAAATGGAAACTAAATTTCCCTCAAAGCTCAAAACATTAGGTGGTAATATGGCTGTTCTGCAACTAGAAGACGGTAGAACATATACGGATATCCGGGCGATCGCGAGTCAACTGGCAGTTTTAAATATTGAGATCGATTCCCTGCCAGCCAACGAAAATCCGGCGTTTCAAGAACTGCTAGTTCAAGACATTCTCAATGTAACAGAAAAACAGCAGATTCTCGCAGCATATAATAGCGAGTTTGAACAGTTTAAGCGCGCCAGCGGATATAAGTGGTGCGACTTAAAAGTGCTGCATCCAGGTTCGCAGCAGATTTACGCGCTGATGACTCAAAGCGATCGCACTCACACCCACACAGATGCAGAAGTTCTTCACATTTTAGCTGGGGAATGCGTTTTTGGGTTTGTGTATTCTAACGGCTCTCAGGTACAATTAATGCTGGAAGCTGAAGAATACATTAAAGTGCCGGCTAATACTGAACATTGGTTTTATCTCACTCCGTCGCTGTACTTGAAAGCCTTGCAGTATTACACCAGTGCTCAAGGCTGGGTTCCTAAGTATACCAACAGGAAACTAAAAATTAAAAACTAAATCTAGGGTGCGCTTCGGCGCACCTTCCTCTATCAAAATAGGCGATGGAAATGGCGACACTACAAACAAAGTCTCTCTATAAAAGACGAGGATTAAATGCTTTCTACTTCATTAGGTGCGGCCATTTCAATTTCTTCGCAACGCTGCAAAAGCGCTTCTATTTCCTGAGCTAAAAAAATTACTTCCGGCCAAGAAGAACCGTTGATTAAATCTTGAGCGTGAGCTAATTTGTTTCTCAATGCTTCTGCTGACTTTAAAAAACGCTCCCCGTAGCGTTTGGATTTGAGCCCCAGCCGATCGACTATTTCAGCAGAAGTCAGGATTAAATCTCGCTTGTCGCAGAATTGCAGGTAATCGATTAAGTCAATTGCTTCATTTCGCGATCGCCCCAATTGCCAAAGGTGTTTTGCTGCTAAAATACGATCGCCCTTAAGCAATTTTTGCCAAGAATCTTGGGGAAAGTAAATCCGCACGATCCGCAATAAATTCATTTCCAAAAGCGTCACCAATCCAAACAGCAGCATCCGCACCGGTGCTTTTTGTAAATCGCCACAGGTAACAATCCCGTCGATCCTGTTGCTTTCCAATACAAATAATCTGGGTTTTTCTCGCAGCAGCGGCAGCAATTCCATCAAAGGAGTCGAGGCGGCAATTAATTGGGAGGGGTGAAAAATTTGCTGGTAGTCGCTGCACTTACCTGCGATTAAGTGCGATCTTTCTACATAGCCGCAAACCGTGCCGTTTTCTTCGATCCCGATTACGTCAAAATCGCGGGCCTCCATCCACGATCGCAATTTGGCTGCGTCTTCGCAAGCGGGGACAGCTTTCAGCGGTTCCGCGAGGTATTTAACTGTAATGCTGTCTTTGAATAAATCCCGCAAGTCGGCGGAACTTGATTTTAAATGTTTCATCTCATGTCCGGTAATTTCATCGATCATTGCGCGACAAGAGGACAATTCATATTGTAGCTGCAAGTGAAGACGCCGTATTACCGTGGGAGAATCTCAGTTTTGTAAAAAGCGTTTTTTAGAAGTGCGATCGTTCCCCCTTGCACTCCTGTAAAATCAAAACTGAAATAATGCCTTACCCAAGGCGTGTCAACTTAACGTTAAACCCTCAGTCCGGCTATTGTTGAAACCCCTGGCTCAAAGCGAAATTCCTCGCTACGAGGACTAATGAGTTCTTCAGTCCTCTTTGAGAGGACTTTACCTATGAGACAGGGAATTCATTCCCTGGCGGACTGCCGATGAGCGGGAGGACTGACAGATTTCATGATATTACTTACTGGCTAATTCCGGGCAATAATGATTGGCGGCAAGGGTGGTAATAATATCGGCATCCGCCAGAAAACTTTCTTTGGCAGTTGGATTTTCGATACTGACAGCTTGCCCGATCGCTCTTAATTTAACTTCCGGCAGAGAAACTCCCGATTTTGCTTCCGCACACATTCTTTTAGCGGCCGCAATTTTTTGACCAGGGGCCCTTCGGATTGCTTGCAGTAAATTATCCGTTGCTTCGGGAGAGTAGCTTTTTGCTAAGCGTTGATAGTCTTCGATAAATTTCCCATCGTTTCCTGTCAGCTTAATGTCGGATTCTTGAGGCGAACACAACAAATTTAAGTTAATTACTTCTCCCACTGAATTAACAAGAAAACATCCTTCGCGTTCTTGGGCGATCGCGCTTTTGTCACTGGGTACAAATTGTATAATAACGGCGGACAAAACAGCAGTTATATGCGAGTATTTTAGCATTGTAATTACGTGATAGAGTTGGCATTTCTAACCGCCGAATGGCGAGCAATGCGGGTGTTTTTGAGTTAGATCGCGTCCGGTAAATTAACCAAAATAATTGTAGGGGCGGGTTTCACCAACAATCTGTAATTCTAACTAAAAATCTACATAAACCCGCCCTCCAAGCTGTCGGCAATTCAACCAACATAATATCAGACGAACATTTCGTTGTCTAGGGAAGTTTTCATTAACAGCAAACATCCCCCTTGCGTGAGGGGCGAATGTGTGGAACCGGGAACCGATCGAATGTAGTCGCCTTGATGGCAAATTTCCCCTTCTACAATTAAGTCTCCTTCTAATACAAGCACTTCCTCCGAGCCAGCGTGTCGGTGCATGGGAAATGTTACTCCCGGTTCTAGTCGCATCAAGCAGGTAATTTCGCGCTTTTGTTTGTCAATATAAAGCTTGCCAAACGAAAGTCCCGGAACTCCATAAGATTTCCATTTGACATCGTGCGATCGCACTATTAAAGATGGAGTATTGTTCTCGGTTGGAGAGGTAACAATTGGCTTTATATTGACTGATTCTGCCGGGGTTGGCTGCAGTTCGGCTATGCGCTGTAACAGGCGGTTTTTCAGGTCGGGTGCGACGGGAACTGGGGGGGCTGTGTAGGCGATCGCGGCAATTGTTGATTCCAAAGCAGCTAATTCACTTGTAAGTTCTGCGGACTCTTTCAATTTCTCTGCAAATGCGCCGCGTTCTGACTCGTCGAGGATATCGAGAGCTTGAAGGGCTGCAAGGATTTTATATTCCTCGTCTGGCATCATTTCCATCTGTTTTCCGCCATTAATTGTAATTCAGCCTAGGTTAATTTTAAACTTGAAATTGGTCTGCTGCCCTCGCACTCAAGATGGATGATGGGAGATGCCAGAATTTTAGATTGATGTTAAACAACTTAAATTTAATTTTTTGACAATCTAAAATTCTTCGCTCAAAGCTTGACGCAATTTGGAAATACCCAATCGAATTCTGGTTTTGATTGTACCTGTGGGGATACCAGTTTTAGCTGATATCGCCGCGCAAGTCAGCCCTTGGTAGTAAGCGAGTTCGATCGCCTGTTGCTGTTCCTTTGGCAGTTTTTCTAAGGCTGCTTGGACTTGTTCGCGGCGTTCTTTAAACATTGCATCTTCCATCGGTTCTGCAACGCTAGAGATGGGTATTTTAGCCTCTTCCAGACAAGCTTCAGCAGCCCGGACTGTTCGCTGCATCGCTCGCAGCCGATCGAGGGAACGACTGCGGGTCAGCATGAACAACCACGTATCTGCTCGACTGCGAGAAGGATCGTAAGTTGCTGCTTTTTGCCAAATTTGGGAAAAAACATCGATTACCACTTCTTCAGCTTCTTCTACCGAACCCAGGATTTTGTAAGCGAGAGCGTAACTTGGGCGACCGTAGCGATCGTAAAGTTTAGCTAATGCCGTTTGGTCTTTCTGGGCAATCTGCACTAAAAGCAGCGATTCATCGCCTGACTTCTGGCCTGTCATCTCAGTGTACCTAAAATTTTTGTTTTGACTGCACAGATCCAAAATTAAAAATTCGGCGTATATCACTACAGAACATAATTGTAAGTTTGAAGTTGGGGTACAAACTGGAGTATGCCTTTTTAGGCTAACTTTGTCGTGCTTTGAATTGTAAAAATCCCAAGTCATCTGGAATTTTACCACCTAATTAATGATTTGGTTGAGACTTAGCAATCCGCTTTATGCAGAACGAAGAAATGCCCGGAGCCTGAACACTCAAAACAGCGCCATTCACTCGTTCCCAAGCTTTGTTCGATCGCTCCCAAGAAGAGCCTGGGAACCCGTATAAGCGAGGCTGTGGCTCCACTCGATCGAGGGAAGCCTTGTCTGGGAGCAGGCATTCCCAAGCATAGTCCGGGAACGAGTAAATCCTCAATAACACACTTTTTTCCATAAATTTATCTTGAAGCACAGATCCAAAATTGCCAAACCTTCGTATACCACCAATAGGAGAAGGCTCAGCAATAGCGCAAAAGCCCGACAGGTTGACAGATTTCAACCTGTTGCTACAAAAGTAAAACCCGCGAATGCGGGTTATTTACCATTGATTTGTGCAAAAAATTCATTGCAATAAAGGTGCTAACTGTGAAGCTCACACAAAAAATTCGCCGAACCATACTAGCTATTGAAGTAGCTCTAATTGCTCTATTAACTCCAGGGATAATTGTCGCTTCTGACCACGACGACGGCGAAGTAGATATCAAAGGTCGCGCGGTCAATTTAACTGACCTATATGTATATCGCGAAAAAGACCAAAACTCCGGTGCTGCGGACGGGGATTTAGTATTTACCATGAATTCAAATCCCAGGTCTGTCGCCCGTTATCAATATTATTTCAGCACTACAGCCCTCTACCAATTTCACATCACGCAAGTAAGTGACGTGAATTCTACACCTACTGGACGTTCGGATATTATCTTGCGGTTTGCCTTCAGTCCGCCTAACAATAGAGGTATGCAAGCGGTAGCTGTAACTGTTGTTCGCAACGGCTCGGAGACTGTTGCTAAGACTACAGTTAACGGCGGGCTAATTGCCACAACTCCGCTGAATTCTAATGCTGTTGTGAATACAGTACCTGTGGGCGGTTCTAACTTGACTGTATTTGCGGGTTTACGCGAAGACCCGTTTTTCTTTGATGTGGAACAATTTTTCCGAGTTCGCGCCGCAGCTTTGGGAACGGGGCCGCGCACTGCTTTTAAAGAACCGAGTCAAGCGATCGACTTTACTAAAGGTTACAACGTCAATACAATTGCTGTCCGCGTTCCGAAAGCGTTTTTGCAAGCAGGAACAGGGGCCAATACTTTTGATGTTTGGTCAACAGTTTCGATCCGGGATGGAGCTGGCGGTTTTAAACAATTCGAGCGTTTGGCAAGACCTGCAATTAATGAGGGTTTGATAGTTACTCCCGCTTATCTGGAAGCATTCAATAATATTCCTCCGAGATTGGATTTGAGCGCTGCTGCTGCTCCGGTGCGTCAGGAAGCTGTTGCTACTTTGAATGCTGTCGATCTTTTGGACGGTCGGGATAATGTCGATCCAAATGCGATCGCCGGAGCTTTCTTACCCGATGTCATGCGGATCGATACCACAAAAACCAGCGGCTACGCTAGCGCTACAAATGCTCAAGGAAGCTTGATCGGAGGTCGTATGCTGATGGACGACGTTATTGATATCACTCTGGGAGCTTTGGTGGGTTCTCCGGTTGGGGATAACGTTTCATATAACGGAACTCCGGGAAATCCGGCTCAGGGACACAAACCTTTAGAACCGACTTTTCCTTATTTGGCTTTGCCTAATTAGTCATTAGTCATTAGTCATTGCTTATTGGCTAATGACATATTGAAAATACTTTTTTGAACCGCAGATGAACGCTGATTAACGCGGATGTATGAAAACTAAAATTCAACACAAAATAAAATCGGATATTGTCTCGTATTGGCTGCTGATAGTGGTTCCTTTAGTTGGGATGGTAGTAGTGAATTTACCTCCTAATTGGCGTTTTATTTCAGATATTTTTTTAAACCAAAGTCCCGAAAATCTCGATACTAATTACCGCTATCATTTTTCGGAAAGTTTGAGAAATAATCCCAATCAAAAAGAAGCAATTCAGCAAGAGATTGCTTTTTACCAGCAGCGGTTGGCAGTTGATTCCCGCAGCGGTTTGAACCGGGCGGCACTGGCAGGATCTTATTTAAAAATGGCTCGCGCTACTGGGGAGGGAGGTTGGTTTTTATTGGCGGAACAGGCGGCTCAAAGGTCGATCGCCGATTTGCCTTTTGACAACCAAGGTGCGCTGTTAGTTTTAGCTCGAATTGCTGAGGCAAGACACGATTTTGCTACTGCTTTGCGCTTTGCTAAACAGGCGGGTTCTGACAATGAAGATGCGATCGCCCTTTCAGTTACATCTCACTTAGCGATGGGAAAAGTGAGCGAGGCAAATGTAGCCGCAGAAGCCTTAGTTAACCGGATTCCGAACTTGGGTTCTCTCACTTTGAGAGCTTTAGTGAGAGAGTCTCAGGGCCGAGATGCTGAGGTTTTGCAGGATTACCGCCAAGCAATGGCGGCGGAGGAACCGGGAGAGGTTGCTGGTTCGGCGCGGGCCCGATCGCTCTTGGGTCGATTTTACGCGCGTCGCGGGCAGTTTGTGCAGGCGAAAGCGCTGTTTTTGGAGGCGCTGCGGTTGGTGCCACGATACCCGCTGGCGCTGATTTATTTGGCGGATTTGGAGGCGCGGCAGGGCAATTATCGGGAGGCGGAAGGCTATTACAGCAAGGTTTCTGCGTATTCTGGCGGGGTTGAGACTGTGTTCGATCGCATTGTCGATCGCGGTATGGCGAGGGTGAAGGATTTGCAGGGAGATGCGATCGAATCCGGGCGACTTCGCGACAAAGCAGAAGCGGGGCTGCGACAGGAACAGGTTTCTGGATCTGGCGGTTTTGGGCACCGCAGGGATTTAGCGAGTTTGCTGCTGGAAAAAGGTCGATCGCAGGATGTCGCGGAAGCGCTGGCGCTAATGCAGGAGGAGGTGAAAATTCGGCGCGATGCTGTGACTTTGGATACTTTGGCTTGGGCGCTTTCCGCCGCTGGGGAATGGCAAAAGGCCGATCGAGTGATGGCCGAAATAGTGCGATCGGGGATTCGGGATGCGGGTATGTTTTACCGGGCTGGTGCGATCGCCCGGACTTTAGGTAAGGATGCTGAATCTCGCGCTTATTTTCAAAAGTCAAAGGAAATTGACCCGAATTTTGACGATCGAGCTCGCCAAGCATTGGGCTTGGGAAGTTATGAATTTTGAGATTAGCTAATAGCAGCCATTCGGCCAAATTCGCCATTCCGTCAATCCGCCAGGGGTTGAAACCCCTGGCTAAAAGCTTAAGTCCTCTTGCATAGGAATGAAATCCGCAATTGTTGAATTTGATTAGCTATTCAGTCGGTTTCAACCGACTTTCGCTATGAGACGGGGATTTCAATCCCCGGCCATTGGTGACAAGTTAAGGAAAAAAGGAAATTGTCAAGGGTAGTATTTGCATGGGTCTGGGATCGTGGGAAACTTAT
>NZ_JAUBUC010000155.1:0-6883 GCF_036705285.1 Microcoleus sp. B4-C1
AAAAACCAATTTTTCTTTGACACATCTTCTCAAATCCCCTTGACAACTGGCATACAGGCTTAACTTGTGACCAATGGTAAAAACCGACTTGATGAAGGTAAGTCCGAGATTCGATCGAGCACTATACTTTTGATCACTTTGCCAGCGGCAGCCTATAACGAATGGCCAGCAAAAACCCCACCCACTTTGGAGCCAGGCCAAGAGAGTCTAAATTCAGCATTGCAGTGGGCGATCGCTTTTAGTGACGTTGTTGCAGGTAACTTTGCGACAGGGGAGTCCGTACCGCCGGCAGTAACTCTTCTGGTTTCGGGCCTCGCTGGTTCGAGTACCGCCACCCAAAAAAGCCAGCACTAAAAGCAACGGACAACAAGCAAAGCATCAGGGTGACAGATTTTTTCAGCCCCGGTTTTTTTAACGGTTTCTGAGTCGATGCAGCGGCGCGAGTTGCTTGGATCGCTGAACACTCAGAATTAGGAATAGAGGAGGGCGAAGCCGTCGGTGAGTTCGGTGAGTTAGTAGCATCGGCTCGATCGTTCTGGTGAACCCAATCCCTACGATCTTTTAATTGGTTGGGATATTCCCAGACTTCGCCGTCAGAATTGTCTGACTCATGGGATCGATTCGCTGGGATTGGGGGGTATTGGGCGATCGCCGAAACCGAAGACGGGGCCTTCCATTCTGTACCCGCGAGCGCCGGTGGCGTTCCCGGCGCGATTATGTGCACCATAGAACCGGATGTCGCACTGTGGGCTGGCGCGCCGGTCAAATAGCCGTCAAAGTCCGGGTGCTGATAGAGAATGGGCAAAGCCCAGTATAGCTGGTGAGAACCGTAGGCAGAAATTAGCCCAGCTCTGGCACGGCTCAGGCTGAGATCGACTGGATAGCCTTGATTGAGGTTGCGGTAAAACAAACGCGTGAGAGTTAGGGCTACATCGTCGGGGATGCTTTCTGCCATTGCTAGCACTGCCGGAATTCCACGCTTGACTAGAGCTTCGGTTAAGTTCCGTTCCGGGCTGTCGTCCGCGAGGTCTGAGGGGTCGCCGTAGGCGCCGCGGCAGGAGTTGAACACGGCCATCTGAATACCGTTGTTAACGAGCAATCCAGCTAAGTCGTCGCCACTCAAGGTTTCGGTTAAGCCGGTGCGGCTGCTGACTAGGTAGAGTTCCCCACCTCTGGAACCTAAGTTGCTGTGGCCTGCGTAGTGCAGGACTTGGTAGTGTCCTTGTTCTAGGGCTTGGGTAAGTTGTTCTCGATCGGGCTGTTCGAGAATAGTCAGTTGAATTTCCGGGCAATGGGGGCTGTTTTTGAGAGGATGACCGGTGCGGTTTTGGAGTTCTTGCTGCAAATGGAGCACTTCTCGCTTGAGCTGCAAGCTGTCTCGATCGCTCGGAGAGGCGATCGCCATTAAAATTTTTAGTGGCCCGCCACTAGGCAGTATCCGGGTTTGCTTGAACAAACTTGTACCTGGTTGGTAGCGAGAAAATACGACATCGGTGCCGGTTGCCAAAGGGCGATCGCCGGCGTGCAGAACTTCCCACGGCAGACGCGGCAAGCGCCGGCCTTTGAGTCCGAGTCGCAGTTGCAGCACTTCTCGGCGGTGCTGGGCTATGCCTTGAGCGCAAGTCCAGCTATCGCGCAAGTTTCCTTGAAACAGCCCGCTGTATAATTGTTGCCCCAGGGCTACTAAATTCGGCGCTGAGTTGTTTCCCGAACGGGAGAGGCCGCGACCCGCAAAACTGCTTCCCTGTACTGCTTTTCCCTGGAGCAAGCCCACCAGCGGGTCGTTCATCAGTTGGGCAGACAGTGCAAGCCATTCGTCGATCGGCCAGCGGACTTGTTGTTCGGCTAAGGGTACACCGGGTGCAACCCTTTCTGTCCGCACTAGATATTCGTCGTCCCCAACGGGGGTGACTGAGAGTTGAAATTCCTGGCTCACCGATTTAGCGCCCTCCCGCCTTAATTCTGAATTTGCCTGCGTTTTTGCGGCTAGCAATAGCGCTCGGCAACATATTTTTTACTCTTCCAATCAAAGTTTCTGAATGCGCTTCCCCCGATCGGGCGATCGCTAGGGTCATGTATATTTGTTCAAACACTTTGAGGATATAAAAGTTGTACTTTAATAACAGTTTATTAGTTTTGATTGCCCTGTGGCTCGGTGAAAGCCGAATTTTCTCCAATCTTGCTATCTTTAACATTTTGCACCTCTACCGCAGACCCCTTTAGATTCGTCGTGAACTTGAGTTTCTCATTGCTGAGTAAAGTTAAATTGGAGGCACTTTACCAGGCGGATCTCTAGTTCTTATTAAAATTACTTCGGCTCTCGCCAACCGGTTTCAGGGCAATATCGCAGGCAAATTTGAGTATTTTATTTTTTTGGGAGAGGGGTCGATCGGTCTTTACCGCTTATCCTGTACCACCAACCCCCCATGTGTAATCTTGATTTTGTGTCAATTAATTAATTGGTCAGCCCTGGGTTCTCATCCGTAAGCCCTCCGCCCTCATCCTTAAGACCTCCGTGGCGATCGATAATCGATACTTGACCATCGATTATTCCTAATAATTTATTGCTAATTTACCGCTTTCATGATATAGAAAATTTTTAATTTAACTGTTTTAATCGAGTTAAAGTTAAGCAGCAAAAATAAACATCAGCAGCCAAGAACTCTCAACAATACAACGACCATAAAATTGTTCCGGTACTCTCAAGCAACTCTTTTTTTGGCATCTAGAGGATTACCCCTCATCAGGCCGGTTTCTCGGAGAATTATTGGACTTGGTAGCGAAGCCGTTACAAAACAACAGGGTTGGGCAGCCTCGCCGTGGGTCATGCCCGCTCAAAATGCCGAGCTTGCAACAGTCACCAAAAACTACTCCTGCGTCACTTACCATTTGAAAGCAAATCTTACAATCTGCCTGAAGATAGATATATTTTGGCAGAACTCTTAGTATTGATCCGAAAAAAAACTCAGTTCGCGAGGTTTCCTCGAATGAGAGAAAATTGTGCCACTAAAAATTAGAACAAATATTTGGTCGGGGGAATTATCTAAATTTCTAATTAATCATCGGGAACTAAAATTACGAGGGTGCTGTCGTTTAGTCAAGAGATTCAAATCCTAGGTCAGGGAAGGATTTGTCAAAGCTGGGAGTGTTACAAAACTTCAATACACCCAGCCTAGATCGGAAAAAAAGCAAGGGTAAAATTTTGGGGGATAGATGTTTTGGGTAGTTATTTAGGAGTTGTCAGTTGCGAGTTTAAATTCAGCTAATTCACTGTAGAAATTACGTAGAAACTCTACAGGCAGGGGCCCTTCGGCGCAGCTTACTGTAGAAAATACCGAGAACATCTTAAAAGCTCGGAGCTTCGGCGCAGTTATTACAGTGTAGGTTGCGGATTAATTAATTTTGGTACGCAATGGCAGAATATAAAACTCGCAAAATAGCGAAAAAAACCTTGCAGTTTAAGTGGCATCTATAATAGTAAAGATGAGGAAACCAGCTCCTATAGGGGGCGAAAGCATGAAGTTTAAAAAAAATCTTCTGCAGCCTCCTGTTTGCTGATAAATTGATTCTAAGAAGCTTACCATTTTTTGGGAAATATCAACAATGGATGAACTAACGTTGTTAGAAGAAGGAGCGGGAACACTTTTTCTCGCTCAAGATGAAACACAAAAGCCAGTCGGGGATTTAGGCGACGACAGCTCTACAATTTCTGATGAGGAGTTAGCCGAGTTAATTCAGATAGCGCTCACCGAAAACACCGACGGCCTTACCACCACATTTCCAGCTCTGTCTAACGGCGTACTGGAAGAAGGTGCTGCTGATGACAGCCAAATGGCGGAATCTAACGGCGTACTAGAAGAAGGTGTGGGCGACATAGATGACTTAGATGATGACAGCGGCATCGATCGCCGCCGAACCGTCGTCGGTACCGATGACGATGACATCCTTGTCGCCACCGGCGAGCAGGATGAGATATTCGGCAAGAAAGGCAAGGACAAAATCAAAGGAAACCGTGGCAAAAAAAATAAAATCTACGGGGGTAAAGATGACGATGATTGCGAGGGCGGCGATGACGACGATGAAATAAGAGGCGATCTGGGCAAAGATACCCTCATGGGCGGCGACGGCAACGACACCCTTAACGGCGGTAAAGACAACGATACCGTGATGGGTGGCAGTGGCAACGACATCTGCGAAGGCGATGACGGCGATGACTGGACCCACGGCAACGAAGGAGATGATGACGTTGACGGCGGCGCCGGCAACGATACCGTCTATGGCGGCAAAGGCAACGATGATTGTGAGGGCGGCGAAGGCAACGATGCAGTCAGGGGCGACACAGGCAACGACAACGTTAGCGGCGGCGACGGCAACGATACCGTTAACGGTGGCAAAGATAACGATACCGTGATGGGCGATGCCGGCAGCGACGTTTGCATGGGTGACGACGGCGACGACAACGTTAGCGGCGGCACCGGCAACGATACCGTGATGGGCGGTGCCGGCAGCGACGTTTGCATGGGTGACGACGGCGACGACAGCGTGATGGGCGGCGACGGCAACGATACCGTGATGGGCGGTGTCGGCAGCGACGTTTGCATGGGTGACGACGGCGACGACAGCGTGATGGGCGGCGACGGCAACGATACCGTGATGGGCGGTGTCGGCAACGACGTTTGCATGGGTGACGACGGCGACGACAGCGTGATGGGCGGCGACGGCGACGACAGCGTGATGGGCGGTGCTGGCAACGATACCCTCGTGACTGGCAACGGCAATGACATGGCAGATGGCGGCGATGGCGACGACAGCGTTGTTGGTGGCGGCGATGGCGACGATACGCTGATGGGCGGCGACGGCAACGATACGCTGATGGGCGGTACTGGCAACCATACCTGTGTCGGCGGTGCTGGAGATGACGTTTATGTCGTGAGTAACAGTACCTCTGGGGCAAAAGCAGTCATCACTGACTACACAGACGGCAGCGACAAATTTCTGCTGTTTGGCGACTTGAACTTTAGCAGCTTGACCTTTATACAAGTCGGTGGCGATACCGAAATTCGGGTCAATAACTTTGCCTTGGCGCTATTGTTGAATGTCAACGCAACGCTGATCACTGCTGGCGACTTTTTGGAAGTTAATCCTGAAACTCCAACTCAAACTCCAACTCCAACTCCAACTCCAACTCCAAGTCAAACTCTCACTCCGATTTTTAACCCTCCGCGAGTGGAAGCTAATAATAACTTGACTGCTGGTTCCAGCGGCGGCGAGCAAACTATTACTTCTGAGTTGTTGCGGTTTGTCGATGACGAGCAAGGTCCTAGCGGCACAGTCTTCAAGTTAACCGAGCTACCCGATGCTACAACCGGCCAACTATTGTTTAATGGAGTCGCCGTAACACAAGTCGGTTTTACCTTCACTCAAGCAGACATTAACGCAGGCTTGGTAAGGTTCAAAGCGACAGTAGGTTTTGTCGGTGCGCTGAGTTTTGGTTTTGAAGTTAGCAACGGCAAACGATCTCTCACCGGCCAGCGTTTTAGCTTGAACATCGAGCAAAATGTCTTTAAGTTTGGTGGCACTACAGCACCTCAAGTTATTGTCGGTTCTGCGACGCTGGATAACGATATCGAAGGCAGCGATGGTGACGATAACATTACAGCCGGCAACGCCAAAGACAAAATCATCGGCGGCAAAGGCAAGGACACAATTAAAGGCGGCGATGGCGATGACGATATCGACGGTGGAGATGATGATGACGATATCGAAGTCGGTCTAGGCAAAAACAAAATCAAAGGAGGCAAAGGCAACGACAAAGTTAAAGGCGGCGATGATGATGACGATATCGACGGTGGAGATGATGATGACGATATCGACGGTGGTAAAGGCAAAAACACACTAAAAGGAGGCTTGGGCAAGGACAAAATTCAAGGCGGCGATGATGATGACGATATAGATGGTGGCGATGATGATGACGATATCATCGGTGGTAAAGGCAAAAACACACTAAAAGGAGGCTTGGGCAACGACAAAATTCAAGGCGGCGATGATGATGACGAGATCGAAGGCGGCGTAGGAACCAATACTCTAATTGGGGGTGCTGGAAAGGATCGCTTTATTTACCGGACTTCCCGCCAAGAGGTTCAAACAGTTGTAGAAGCTGACTTTATTACTGACTTTAATGTCGATGACGATGTTTTAGAGCTTTCTACGGCAGCTTTTGCTAATCTCACCGTTTCTAGCTTGACCCGACTGGATATTACTGCTACTACTGCTGTTGGGTCGATCGGCAGCGCTAACTTGCTCGATTTCAGCCTGGATACCACTGTTAACAGCATCGCGTCTTTGCAAGCGCGGTTTATAGCTTTGGGTGGCAACCGAGAAGCGCCTACTTTCTGTCAGTTTATAGATGCCGAGACCGGTCGTGCTGTACTGGTATTTGCTGTTGGGGCGCGCTTTGAAGTTCTCACGAGTTTCTCGGCAAGCATTCGCCTGCAAGTCAGTAACTTTGTCTTCAGCGGCACGTCACTAAATGTTCCTGTCGGTACTGCTGGTGCTGACAATGTGAATTTCGGCACTTATCCGGCTGCCGTTAATTTCGATGGTTTAGCAGGCGATGACAACATTGTCGGCAGCAATTTTAACGATACCATCCTTGGCGGCGACGGCAACGATACCATCACCGGCGGCCTTGGTTTGGATGTCATAAGCGGCGGCAGTGGTGCGGATCTGTTTGTTTACAGGACAACGAAAGAAGGCGGCGATAAAATTGCTGACTTTACTGTTGGGGTGGACAAATTCGAGTTTAGCGCGAGCGCTTTCGGCAATTTGACTACGACTAACTTTGACGGTGTTAGCGGTTCAACTCCTGACATTACTGGCAAAG
>NZ_JAUBUC010000242.1:0-1090 GCF_036705285.1 Microcoleus sp. B4-C1
GTGTCCTATTTTATGACACTTTGTGTACTCTGCTTATTTTTTTTTCTGTGCTACCGCTACTTATTGAGCGGATACAAAGTTTCCATGTTCATCTAATCAAGGAAAATTCGATCGAATGAAAGTATTTTTCACAGGGCCCGACAAACTAGAGATAATCCAACCTCAAGTTAGCTTGAGAATCTGTAAAGTAATTGACCTCAATGCCGAAATCTTAGTGGGAAACTTTAGCGACTTTGATGAAATTGCTTTAGGAATCTTGTTTGTTCTAGAATATCCTAATGTTACCGTTTACCAAAGTGGAAACAAGAATAATCTAGGGTATCCGATGGTCAATGTCGGTCAATACCCCGCTCCCGATATTCCCATGAGTGCAGAAGCCGATTTCATGCTTGCTGTTTGCGACGGAAAAAGTCCTAGAGTTACCGCAAATCTCCAACGAATGCCCAAAAACCGTATTCGTCTCATTCGACTTTAGTTTCTCAGGAACAGGAACTTTGAATTGTTTCTGTTCCTGAGAAAGTCACAAACTATAATCGCTCAAGCCTAAGCTACAATCGCATACTAATCATTAAAAAACAAAGCGACAGTTTTTAGATAAATAACGCAACCCTGTTCGGAACCGAGATGCGAATCAGAAACAAGCTTAGAAAATTAATGAAGGTTGATGCCAGCAGCTTTTAATTTGGCCTCAAATTCAATTGTCGGGGACTGGTTTGAGCTAGGAATCGTAGCTTGCGGGGCGTGAACGCGCCATCATTCCAATGGATTGAATGGACCACTTGTAGAATTCAAATTAGCATTAAAGGACGTAGGCTCCGTCACAGTCAGGTTTCCGTAAATTGGCAAAGTTTCTCCAGGTTTTGCATTAAAGGAAAAAGGTTTCATAATCTTTCTACAAATCTTGGGTATAGGTGGTGTGAGTTTTGAGACACTGAGCAGCTTTTTGCAATTCTACTCCGAGATATCCGATGTGTTCGGTTTGGATGGCAGGCGACGCAGCAGAGATTTCTCGGAGTGACATACTCCTACATTAAGCTGAGTACAGCTATAATGTAGGCTTCTGGGCGACTCCAGCTATTGCTTCGGACAT
>NZ_JAUBUC010000243.1:0-1076 GCF_036705285.1 Microcoleus sp. B4-C1
GAAGCGACGACACTGTTATTACCGTGGCCAATTTGCAGAACTTTCTTAAAATGTCGCCGTAGATGGGCTAAACATTTTTGTTGCGCTCCCACAATCACACCGTTGTAGACGCTAAAATCATCGGAACTCAACACACCAGCTTGCTTCATGCCCCAGCATTGTCTCTAATTCGGCTCTACTGCGAGTGTCTGCGGCATGAAACAGGCAAAAATCTTGACCCGTAGCTGTCCATAACCATTCTTTGACTCCCTTGACACACCAAGGGGTTTCATCGACATGGACGTTGGCTTGCAATGGTGCCCATTTCCATAGCTCTTCAACGGCAGGCTTTACAGCATCGGCTACCCGCGCATTTGTCGCTTGTAATGTCCCTATCCCTAGGTCGATTCCACCTAGTTCGCGCAGGAACTCTTGTTGTTTTTCATAGGACATGTGCCCATAATTACCTAACCATACCAATAATGCTTGTAGGTCGATGCTTAAGTCTTGCCCTGGAACTATCCCTGATGCTGGTGCACCCATCACCATTGCTCCACATTCATTACATTGACATTTGACTCGTTGATATTCCACCACTTCAATTGGTAAGGCTGCTAAACACGCTACTTGCTGCTTGCTATAACCAATCGCATCACTTAATTCAGGGCTACCACAATGCTCACAATACTCAGGAGTGCTGATTTGATATCTATCTACTCGCCCAAATCCTTTTCGGCTTTTACCGATATGTCCCGGCTGTCCTCCGGGTTTGCGCTTTGGTTGGGACTCTGACTCTGACTCTGACTCTTTTGAGTTGTCAACTTTGGCTGTCTCTGATTTCTGTATGAGATCGCTTGATGGGGGTTTCGATGATGTTTTACTATTGCTGGGCTGTCTCTCTTGGAGCTTTTCGAGCTTTTGTTGTAATTTTTCAATCAGCTTCTGTTGGGTGAGCACAATTTTGACCAGCTCCTCACGGCTCAACTGGTCAACCATTTCTAATTTTAGTGCTGCTGATAACTCTGACTTTTCGCTCATCTGACTACATTACCATATTGTTCGGCTCTCTGCGGAACTATTTTTACCTGAATCCTTAC
>NZ_JAUBUC010000156.1:0-6715 GCF_036705285.1 Microcoleus sp. B4-C1
CGTCCCGCCCGTCCAAAAAAGACGGGCGGGACGCCCATCCCACAATAACAATTAAAATTGTAAGTTATTTAATTCGCCCTCCTCAGCAGCCAGCTAACGGTTAACACAGGGGCGGCCTAGTTTGAGACTTAATCGGGAACTTTTCTTATTTAAAACCGTCTTTTAGGCGAGGATTTTCTATTGTCATCGCCTAAATCAAAAAACATATTCTCCACATCAGCTCTGAAAATGTGCTAACTGCTCTCCTAATTATTTTCATAGGTTTAGCTCCCTCGCTGCTGTCTTTGTGGGTGATGCGCTATGCCCAGAGCCAAGCCCGCGACAGAATTGCAGCAGCCAGACTTGCGGTAGCGAATAGATCCATGGCAACTCAACTACCAACTGCCGATCGCACTTACATACAAAGCCTCGGTTATGCTATCGGCGATATCACTTGCGAGTATAACGCCCGCTCAAATTACATTCGCTGCGCTGTCAATCCTTCTGGGCCCTGTCAAGATTGTCGGTACTACCAAGCCCGAACCCTTGACGTGCGTGGTTAAAAGATATAGCTTATATTGGTGCTTGTATCTACGTCTATTTGCGGATGTAATAATCAATGAGTTAATATGTACTTACGTGTAAGGATTATTGTTGAAGCTTGTTTTGGACGACCCACGCCCAAACTCAGCACGTAAAACCTAATCAAGCATTATTGCTTGGTTACAGTTGCCATAACTGGCAGATTGCGATCGGTGTTTTTCTAGTTGAGGACTTACGATCAGAAACCAGGTTTAGATGATAAATTTTGGTTAGACGACGAGAAATCTAGTCATAAATTGGTTTTCCTGTCTCCTGAGCGTAACTCCTGCAGTTAAGAAAATTAGCCAACAAAAATCGTAAATAGCTGAGGCGCACATCTCCAAATCCGTTTCTCCAAAACATCATGAAAAATTCTGCACGAAACATTGTCCCGAGCATTTATCTTAAACAGAAACCAGCTCGAAGACTCGTTTCTTGACAGTTTGAGAATTTGCTTGTGGGGAGCACTAATCTGTTTTTGCGATCGTAGCGAAACAGTCTCAAACCTAGATTGCTATGTCCAGACTCCAAGTCATGAATTTTTAAGAAGCTTCGTCGATACAGGGTATGCCAATTTCAATTGAATCTCATATGTTGCACCATTTTCAAGAATAGGCTTTCTGGCCTGTTCCACAACAAGTGAATTTTCTTATGGGCTGGGCAGGAGAACCCCCCATAGAATGGTTATTGAGAATGGTAAAAGATATCAGTTGAATAACACTTCGGGCACAGTCGCCATAATTATGTGACGGCTATCACTCCCTAATTAATGTGTGGTTGCTATTGTGAACAGGGCTTGCACAGCCAAACCAAAGAAACCGAGTTGTTTACCGGGAGCGAGGGCTGCAAAGAAGTCTTTTCGTCCCTCAAACCAGGTTTATACGTCTAGAAATAGTGAGTTTTATCTGCCAAGTAAAGTGCATTAGACGAGGTACAGAAAAGCTCATCAAGTAAATTCTTGAGAACTCGTGTTCTTATCTACTGCGCGAGGTAAGAGCTGTGTAACAGATACACTCGCGATCCTAAAAGAAAAAAGTCGAAGGCAAAATATCACCCGATAGAGAGATTATTGGGATTTAAACACCAAATCCTCAGTTCTTCTGCCGGCGCTATTTGCAATGCTATTAAATATCCATATAGCACTGCTTTGTGCTGAGTAAAATTGGCTTTTTGCTCTGAATCTAAGTCAAGCAGCAGAGCCTCTTACTCTGCAATTAAGCCTTTTAAATAGGTGATAATAATCATCGGGAAATGGGTATATCATCTACAATTAGTGAGACTATTTTACCATGCAAAGCATCTGCAACAAACCAATTTTTATCGCCCCAAAAATAGGTGAGTCCACCACAAGGATTGGGGGCGCAAAATCCCGAACAACAGTAACTTATCATCAGAAAAAACCAATAAAACAAGTAAAAACAGTAGGGGCAATCCCCCCGTGGTTGCCCCTGTCCCAGAAAATTCGTGGCGGCACGAGAATTGGGCATCCCCACAGAGAATTTTTACGAGCAACCGTAAGGGAAAACCCCCCGTGGTTGCCCCCTCGGAGTATAAAAAATGTACTGTTTCTCGATGCCAGAGTAGAGAACAGCGACAGCTTGGCAAGAGGAGCAACAGCCGATACAGAGGTATTTGTACTGAACTCGACGGGGGATGGAGTCGAGCAAATTACTAGAATTTTGGCTAATTGCAGCGATTTAGATAGCCTTCAGATAGTTTCTCACGGTCGAGAAGGGGGGGTGCAGCTAGGGTCGATCGAACTCTGCAACGACAACCTACAAACCTACAGCCATTCGTTACAGCAGTGGAGAAAAGCCCTCAGCGAGAGAGGAGATATCTTGTTATTCGGGTGCAGCGTCGCAGCGGGGGAAAGCGGCGAAGCCTTCGTGCGGCAGCTAAGCTTGATGGTCGGTGCAGATATTGCAGCTTCCGACAACTTGACGGGGAGTGCGGCCCTCGGCGGCGACTGGCAATTAAAATTTGCGACAGGGGAAATAAAGGCGAGAATCGCCATTGAAAAAGAAGTCCTCGAAGCCTACCCTTACGCCCTCGGCACATTAGTTAACGAAACTTTCAAAAACTCCACAGTTAGGGGGCCTTGGATTTACGGGGGAAATGACGGGGCACTGTTCGATCCCAGCAGCAACGATCCAGCAGCCGATCAACTTATCCCCGGCATTACCGGAGGCACAGTATCCGGCGTACTTCCGGCTTTGGGCGGTGCAACTCCCGGCGATGGCGCTCTGCGATTAACTCCAGCAGTAAACCTTCGGGAAGCCTTCGTCATCTACAACAACCCCATTCCTTCAACCGACGGTCTCAGAGTCCAGTTTGATTTTTATTCTTACGGTTCAAGGGAGCAAGCTAATGCTCCGCAACCATTTATTAGCCCTCAGCCAGGGGACGGGCTGGGTTTCTTCTTGATTGACGGCACTGTTAGCCCAACAAGGACTGGGGGTTATGGCGGTTCTGTCGCTTACGCTCCACGAACGGGTATACCCGGTATTGAGGGAGGTTATTTAGGCATTGGGCTTGACGAGTTTGGCAATTTTTCAACATCCACAGAAGGGCGGTCGGGTCCTGAGCCACCCCCGATTCCCGGCTCCTCTATTGGTTCTTTCAGACCAGATTCAGTAACTGTTAGAGGAAATCAAGCAAACGATTATCGGTTTTTAACAAATGCGATCGTTCCCTTCGGCATCGATAACATTCCTACGAGTATTAACTTTATCGGCCCTCCCGGCACCAGTTTTAATTTCAGCAATACGTTCACGAGCGATCGCAATTTAGCCAAAAGATCCGTTCAAATTACACTGAATCCATCTAACGATCCGGTCAATCCCTCTCGCCTCACCGTGGCCTTCGATGCAAATTTCGACGACATCTACGAAACTACATTGATCGACATCCGCAACTTGGCCACCGAAAACGGCCGGGTACCGCCAATTTTGAAATTTGGTTTTGGCAGTTCCACAGGAAGCGCCAACAACATTCACGAACTTCAAAACCTGGTAGTTGAAACTATCAATCCTCCCAGTATCACCGCTGAGGTTGCCACTATCAAGACCGGCCCGCAGTTCGTCAAGCCCGGAAGCAGCATTACCTACACGATTACTACTGTAAACAGGGGGCCAGCGCCCGCTACAAACGTCCTGATTCAAGACGAAATACCTTTTGAAATGCTGCGTCCGGGGGGATTGCCGCCGGTTCTCACTGCCTCCAACAATGGCACTTATGTGAACGAAACGAAAGCTGTCACCTGGCCGTTAATTCCGGTTCTCAATGCGGGTGAGACTCTGACTTACACCCTGACTATTGATTTGCCGCCCGGTTTAAAGAGCGGTAGCAGTTTTGCCAATGTTGCATTCAGCAATAGCTCGACTTTCGACCCCGACCTCAGCAACAACAGCGGTGTACTCGCGCCAGGGCAAATCGAGGGGCCTGGTGTAGTCTTTACCACTGTTGTTGATACAGTCGCAGATTTAGTTACTACCAAAAGTGGGCCTGTGACTACTTCGGCCGGGTCAAGCGTCGCCTACACATTGACTACGACTAACATGGGGCCAGACCCCGCTGCCAATGTGACCATCACGGACAGCATTATTCCGGGTTTAACAGGAGTCAGCGTATCGGATGGGGGGAGTTACGACCCAGTTTCCGGCATTGTCACCTTCCCAGCATTGACAACCCTGGCAAATGCAGCTACTGCGACCCGCACCGTCAGTTTCATTGCCCCAGCCACCCTTACCGCCATCAGCAACACGGCCCGGAGTAGCGCGGCGACTTTCGATCCGATCGCCACTAACAACAACGGCCGGGCGACCAACAAAGACGGCACTCCCACTAACTCTACGGTTACGACAAGTATTGCGCCCAACGCGGATCTTGTTACCACGAAAACCGGATCTACGAGTGCTACTGCCAGTAGTTCGGTCAGCTATACGATCGCCACAGTCAACTTAGGGCCGAGTCCAGCAGAAGCTGTAACCATCACTGACAGCATAGTTCCGGGGTTAACCGGAGTCACGGCATCTAACGGTGGCGTTTACGATCCAGTGACGGGGATTGTCACCTTTGCGCCCGTGGCAATAGCCCATAAGGAGACAGTCACCCGGACGATCGGCTTCACAGTGCCGCCCACCCTAACTTCGATCAGCAACACGGCGAGAAGTACCTCCATCACTCCCGACTCCACTCCTGCCAACAACAACGGTACAAACCCCAACGCCACCGTCATTACCTCGATCGATGCTGTGGCCGATGTTGTCACCCAAAAAACGGCTCCGGCCAGCATCGAGGTGGGCGACACGCTACTTTATACAATTACTACTACCAATAACGGGCCTAGTCCCGCGACCAACGTAGTCATCACCGACAGCCTAATTCCCGGCTTAACTAATGTCAGGGTGTCCGATGGCGGAACCTACAATGCTGCCACAGGGGCGATCGATTTCCCAGCGATCGCGACTTTAGCCAGCGGCAGCAGCGTCACCCGATCCCTGCTTGTTGTACCGCCGCCTACCCTGACGAGTATCACCAATATTGTATTGAGTCGAGCGGACACTTTTGACCCGGACTTAACCAACAACGACGGCTCGACAGTCGCATTGCCCGGTCAGGCGGGGGGGCGAGTCGTTACTGCGATCGAGGCAGCCCGCGCCGACTTGGTTACGTCCAAGAGCGGTCTCACATCTGCTCCTGCGGGTAGTTCCGTGACTTATACTATAACTACCGCCAACAATGGGCCGAATGCTGCTGAAAACGTAGTGATTACAGACAGCATCATTCCCGGTTTAACGGGAGTCAGCGCATCCGATAACGGCACTTACGACCCAGTGACAGGGGTTGTCACCTTCCCAACAATTCGCAGCTTGACTAGCGGCAGCAACATCAACCGCGAGGTAACAGTAGTCATTCCAGCGATCGGCACCATTAGCAATACTTCCCAGAGTCGATCGACCACTTTCGATCCCGACCCCAGCAATAACAACGGTTCCGAGTCCAGAGCCACTGTCACCACCGCCATTTTACTCGCTCCGCCTTCACCCAACAAGCTTCCGTCAGCCGACAGCAGCAATGTGGCGATCGGGCCCAACAGCGTTGTCCAAATTAGCGGGATCGGAGGCAGAGACTCAGACGGCACAGTGGTTGCATTCACCATCAGCACCCTGCCGCCGGCAAATCAAGGCATCCTGTTCTTGGGCGACCCCGCAACCGGGGGAGTCGCCGTCACGGCAGGTCAAACCCTGACAGCCGAGCAAATGACGCAGTTATTCTTCCAGTCGGCCGGCAATTTCACAGGGGCTAACTTTACCTACAGCAGCAGGGACAATCTCGGTGGCATCAGTCCTGCAGCCACCGTTTCTCTGGTCTCACTGGCGTTCAACTACCCGCCGGTACCGACAAACTTCAGCAAGACACTGGCGCCAAACAGCACAGTCAACCTCACAGGGCTCACGGCAAAAGACCTCGACGACTCGATCGAATTCTTCACTATCAACACCCTGCCGGCAGCAAATCAAGGTGTCCTATTCTTGGGCGATCCCAGCCAGGGAATCCGGGTCACGGCAGGCCAAAGACTTAGCGCAACTCAAATCAGCCAGTTATTCTTCCAAGCAACCAGCGAATTCACAGCCACCAACTTTACCTACAGCGCCACAGACAGCCGCGGCGCCATTAGTCCAGCCCCCGCTACAGCCTCCCTGCGAGGACTATTACCTCCCACCGACGGGCCACCCGTCGCCAACAACTCCAGCGTCGCTTTGTTGGTGGAAACAACCGTGAACATCCCCGGACTCGGAGGAACCGACCCAGACGGGACGGTGGTTTCCTTTACCGTAAACACCTTACCACCAGCCAATGAAGGCACGCTGTTCTTGGGTGATCCCAGCCAAGGAGTGCGGGTCACGGCAGGTCAAACCCTGACAGCCGAGCAAATTACCCAGTTGTTTTTCCAGGCGTCCGGCAATTTCACAGGGGCAAACTTCACCTACAGCGCTACAGATAACCTCGGCGCTACCAGTGCGGCAGTCGCCACTGTCTCTCTCATTCCCCTTAAGGAACCGACACCCGTGCCGACACCCGCGCCGATACCGGTGCCGACACCACCAACACCGACACCCGCGCCGATACCGGTGCCGACACCACCAACACC